>NZ_JBSGFQ010000009.1:0-207394 GCF_053603495.1 Nonomuraea sp. NPDC004186
GTGGCACCGGTTCAACGATGTCCTGCCCACGTGGTTCCAGGCGTACGTCGGCCTTGAAGAGGCCGCCGCCAGGATCAGGACCTACGACCTCGGGCGGCACCTCGGGCGGCACTTCGGGCGGCACCTCGGGCGGCACCTCGGGCGGCACCTCGGGCGGCACCTCGGGCGGCATGGCATGAGCGGCCGGGGATTCGGGCCGGGCAGCCTGCTCGCCGACGTCCTGGACCACGCCGAGGCCCGCGGCGTCATCCAGCGCACGCTACCCGGCGTCGTGAACTCTCCCCTGCTCATACAGCTGCGCCGCCGCACCCTCGGCAAGATCACGGCCGCCGGTCCGTACGCCCGGCTCTCCCCCGCACAGCTCGACGACCTGTGGCGCGAACTCGCCGCGCTCGACGCCGGCGACCCGGGCGTGCGCTCCGACCCGCCCGCGATCGCGCCGAACCCCCACTACGAGCCGGCCGGTACGCCGCGCGGCTCGGCCGGCGCGCTCTCCGCACCCGCCACGGGCGAAGTGTGGGCCACCTGGGAGCTCGCCCTCGCCGGACCGGACCACGGCAACCCGTTCGTCGACGTCGACCTGCGCGCACGCGCGACCGCCCCCGACGGCTCGACGCGCCGGCTCGGCGGCTTCTACGACGGCGACGGGATCTGGCGCGTCCGGCTGCTGCCGGACCAGGCCGGACGCTGGGTCGTCACGACGGAGGCGACCACGCCCTCCCTCGACGGCGTCACCGTCGAGCTCACCGCGGTGGCCGGCGCCGGTCGAGGGCCTGTCCGGGTGGCGGACCGGTATCACTTCTCGTACGCGGACGGCACGCGTCACCTGCCGCTCGGCACGACCGCGTACGCCTGGACCCACCAGAGCGAAACGCTGCAGGAACAGACCCTGCGCACGCTCGCCGAGTCGCCGTTCACCAAGATCCGGATGGGGGTCTTTCCCAAGTCGTACCTGTTCAACGCCAACGAGCCGCCGCTCTACCCGTTCGAGCCGGACAGCGACGGCGGGTGGGACCACACCCGCTTCGACCCCGCCTACTTCCGCGCTTTCGAGCGCCGGATCGCGGATCTCGCCGCGATCGGCGTCGAAGCCGATGTCATCCTGTTCCACGCCTACGACCGCTGGGGCTTCTCGGACATGGGCACCGCCGCGGACGACCGCTATGTCCGGTACGTGGTTCGGCGATTGTCGGCGTTGCCGAATGTCTGGTGGTCGCTCGCGAACGAGTACGACCTGCTGTTCTCGAAGACCGTCGACGACTGGGAGCGGCTGGCCGCGATCGTCGTCGAAGAGGACCCGATCGGGCACCTGCTCTCGATCCACAACTGCTTCCGCTTCTACGACTACGGCCGGCCGTGGATCACTCACGCGAGCGCGCAGCGCATCGACGTGTACCGCACCGCCGAGAACACCGACCAGTGGCGTGAACAGTGGGACAAACCCGTCGTCATCGATGAATGCGCCTACGAAGGAGACATCGACCAGGGGTGGGGCAACATCACCGGCGAGGAGATGACCCGGCGGTTCTGGGAGGGCGCGGTACGCGGCGGCTATGTCGGGCACGGGGAGACCTACCTCAACGACCGCGAAGAGCTGTGGTGGTCGAAGGGCGGCGAGCTCGTCGGCTCGAGCCCGGATCGGATCGCCTTTCTCAGACGGATCATCGAGGAGTCGCCGACCGGGGTGCTCGACCCGCTGCCGAGCGATTGGGACACCCCTTGGGGTGGCGTGGCGTCGCGTTACCTGATCGCGTACTTCGGCTTCAACCGGCCGTCGTATCGCGATGTCACGATGGAGCCCGGCACGGTCTGGACGGTGGACGTGGTCGACACGTGGAACATGACCGTCGAAACGCTGCCCGGCACGTACTCGGGCAGCTTCCGGGTCCCATTGCCGGCGCGCCAGTACATGGCGATCCGATGCGTCGCCACCGACGCCGACCAGCCTGCGGGACCGCGCGATACTGCGCTGGAGATGAATGGCCGTGGCGGGACCGGAGAGGACGAGCATGCGCGGGTGCCGGCAGGCTGACGTACGCATTTCGGTGCTGGACACCTCACCGATCGTTCAGGGGTCCACACCGAGCCAGGCGCTGCACAACACGGTGGATCTCGCGAAGCTGGCCGACGCGCTGGGCTTTCACCGCTACTGGGTCCCCGAGCATCACGGCATGCGCGGCGTCGCCAGCTCCGCCCCCGCCGTCCTCATCGGCCACCTCGCCGACGCCACGCGGCACCTGCGCGTCGGCGCAGGCGGGGTGCTGCTGCCCAACCACGCCCCGACCCCCGTGCTCACCACCACACTGCCGCCCGAGTGCTGGACGGCCAAGCACCGGGCCGAGTGGGTCGGTGATGAGGACCACCTTGCCCCGACCGCCTCCTCCCGGTCGAGCAGCACCTCCAGCTCGGAGAACAGCCGGGCGGGCGTGAAGAGCACGATCACGTTGCCAGCCCCAGCGGCAACACCAGGTGTCGCCGGGGCTGACGCGCCTTCAGACCGAGACCGGCCGGCCGGAGCGCCAGGTATTCGACGGCGGTCCCCGAGTGGCCCACGCAGTAGGCGATGACCTCGCAGGCCGCCGCCAGGGTCTCCGTGGCCAGGGTGAGCCCGTCGGCGCGCAGGGCCTTGAGAGCCTGGCCAGGACGGGCCCGCTCCGGCTTGTTCATCTGCCGGTCGGGGCCGTCGGAGGGCGGCTACTGGAGGCGCAGCTTGTTGGCGTAGTCAGCGATCCGGGTGGCCAACTCTGTGACGTCGGCATCGTCGGTGCGGAACACGGTGGGGATGAGAGTACGCGCCCGGGCGGCGTCCGCCATCGCGTCCTCGACCTCGTCCGGCATGTCACCGCGTGCTCGCAGTCGCCGCAGTCGTTCGGTGTCGCTGCAGTCCAGGAGGGCGCAGTGGACGTCGCCGGTCCATCGCCCGCCCGGTGCGAGCTCGTCGGCGTCGGGGACGGGGCACAGCAGGAGGACGGGATGGCCGGCTCGCCGGACCATGGTGACGATGCGGGTCCACATGCGGTCGTAGACGGGCCAGACGGGTGCGGCGTCCATGGTCGCGATCGGTACGCCGATGAGCCTGCCGTCTTCGAGAAGCTCATCCATGTCCATGACGACCAGCCCGTCGGCGGCCTTCAGCAGGTGCGGCAGCAGCGTGCTCTTCCCCGACCCCGGAGCCCCGGCGAGCAGAACCAAGATCCCTTCATGCACCGGTTGATCATACGGGCCGTGCGTCGTTACTCACCGTCGACATGAAGTGACCGGTACGGCGCTCTGCGAACTCCTGGAGCATGCTGTCGGCCCGTCCCAGCCGCAATCCGAGGCTCCCCCTCCCCTGGCGGCGAGGCCTCGGTGCTGGGCCGCGCGGCCGTCGGCGTAGTGGGGACCGGAGCCGCCGGCGCGTCGGTCAACGGCATGACGCCCCGCTCCACCCGCCAGATGCAGGCGGGGCACGCGGTGGAACCCCCTCCGGTTGTGGCTGGACGCCCTGTATACCCGGCTCCGGTCGGCCGTCTCCGCAAGCGGTGTCCGTACCAGCAGAAAATCGATCACGGCCGCCGAACAGGACGGCCCCGCCATGGAGGCGCCGGTCTCGCCCCAGGTCCGTGCCGCCGCCTACCGGGCGCTCGCCTCACGGCCGGGAGGCGTCGACCTCGGCGAGACCGGCGGCGGGCGACACCTGCGGGTCCCGGTGATGTTCGGCAAGGGCACCATGATCGTCGACCCGGATACCGGGCGGATCCGTGAAACCTCCGCATGGGCTCCCCTCGCAGGCGGAATGGCCCAAACCCAGGACGGCATGGTGACGATCGACGCCGAATGGACGGACCGGCTCCCGCCCAGCTGACGTGCGCTTCGCAGGGCCAGGAGGCAGGCCCTGCGGCGCCGGCGGGCGTGGTGGAGATCCACACCGAACTGGCCGAACTCGACGCTACCGGTTACCGGCCCCTGCGCCACCATGGTCTGAGCTGATGAGGCACCCTCTGTCCATCTCGCAGGGCATGATCAGGGCGTGCCGAACCAGCCGGAGAGTGCTTCGCGCAGGGCGGGCGCGGCGGTGCCGGTGGGTTCGTCGATGGTCGCGGCCCAGGCGATGTGAGCGTCCGGGCGGATCAGCAGGGCGTCGGCCGGCCGAAGGTCGGTCTTGGCGGTGTGGATGTCGACGCGATGCTGCCAGTCTTGGGCGGTTTCGCGCAGGTCCGGGCGGTCGGCGAGGTCGAGCAGGATCGGCCGGGCGGGGTGCAGGAGTTCGGCGACGCTGGTCTTGCCCTGGCCGGTGTGGAGGGTGAGGTCGGGGGCGAAGGTGCCGGCGAGGGGGCGGTGGTCGGAGCCGGGCATCGGGTAGCGGATGTCGGTGCCGGCGACCAGCGCTCCCATGCGGCGCAGCGGCTGCTCGTCGGTGAGGAGTTCCTGGAAGACCTCCCGCAGTGCTTCGGCGGCCGCGTCGTGCCCGCGCCGTAGTGCCACCTGGGCTCGGGTGTGCAGCATGGTACGGGCGCCGGCGAGGTGGCGTTCGCTGTGGTAGGTGTCCAGCAGGCCGGTCGGCGCCCAGCCGTGGAGGTTCGCGGCCAGTTTCCAGGCCAGGTTGACGGCATCCAGCATGCCGGCATTGAGCGCCACCCCGGTGGCGGGGAACAGGTGCGCCGCATCGCCGGCCAGCAGGATCCGCCCCTCACGGTAGCGCTCGGCCTGCCGGGCCTTGAAGGTGAAGCGCGACAGCCGGAGCGCCTCTCCCACGGGCAGCTCCACGCCGAGCACGCGACGGACGCTGTCCTGCAGTTCGGCGACCGTCATCGGGACGTCGTCGTCGTACTCGGTGCTCTCGTCCTCGATGGTGTAGAGCGAGACGGTCTGGGAGCCGGGCGAGGAGCCGACGCCGAACAGACCACGGTCGGTCCGGGTGAAACCCGCGTGGACAGCGCCGTAGCCGGGCACGTCGAGATCGCCGTTGCCGAGCACGGTCACCTTCTCGGGCAAGGTGACCTGGGCCAGCCGGTTGACCTCCGGATAGATGGTTCCGGGAAAGCCGATGCCGGCCCAGTCGCGGATCCGGCTGCGCGCGCCGTCACACCCGACCAGGTAGCGGGCGATCACCCGGTACGGCCCGTCCGGGCCGTGCACGTCCACGCTCACCGCGGCCTCGTCCTGGCTCACCCCGGCCACCTCGTGCCCGCGGCGGACGTCGACGCCGAGCTCGCCGGCGCGTTCGTCGAGCAGCCGCTCAAGCAGCTGTTGCGGGAGCGGCAGGGCGTGCAGCGGGGGATCTGCCAGCTGGGTGAAGTCCAGGTGCACACCGCCGAAGGGGAAGCGGGGAGCCGGAGCAGGGCCGGTGCAGGCCGCTTCGAACCGTTCCAGCAAGCCCCGGTAGCGCAGGAGCTCCAGGATCTGCCCGCCGAGACCACCTGCCTTCGGAGTGTCCCGGCGCTGCGGATGCCGCTCCAGCACCAGCGGACGCACCCCGGCCAAGCGCAGCTCGGCCGCCAGCATCAGGCCGGTCGGACCGGCCCCCACAATGATCACATCGGTGTTCATCACCGGGTAGCTCCCTTACAGTCCGTCGTTGTCAGCAATACATGCATCTCGTTACTCCCTGTTTCTGCAGGTTCTGGCCTCGGCCGACGATCTCCTGGACGGTTCAGCTTTCGACGCCGTCGGCGACGGTGGAGGTCGGGGTGCTGAGGATGCCGTCGAACGCGTCGAGGACGGGGGTGTGCAAGTAGGCGCCTTGTATCCGGATGCGATCGGGACCCGGGGCAACGGCCTCTCGGCGTGCCCGGCGGAGGTCGGCGATGCTGAGCCCCAGGCCGGCATCCGCGAAGGCGGCTTCGACGCTTCCCGGCTCGGGCGCCTCCAACGCCGTGTTGTCGATGGCGAAACCGAAGCGCGCGTTCTCGTCGGGCCGCATGTCGGCTGTGTGTCCGGTGGTGCTCGTCAGGCCGAGGGCGAAGTACTCATCGCCGAGTACGCGCTGCAGGTGCTGTCCCATCGGGAGCCCCGTGAGGTGACCGTTGAAGGAGATCGGCACCTTCTGGAGGTGGGCGTTGTGAGCCGCCAGCACGATGCGGGCCCCGGGTTCGAGGCGCTCCAGGTGCCAAAGGACCGACCCGGCCATGTAGACGTCGCGGGCCGAGGTGTCGGCGGTCAGCCCGTTCCCGGCGTACAGGCCGGCCATGGCACGGAAGCCGTAGTCGGCGTGGCAGGCGGCCTCGATGCGACGCACGGCGATGTCATAGCTGTGCTGATCGCCACGGGAGACGTACAGCGCTTCGACGGCGCGGAACCGGATGAGCAGGCGCATCAGGACAGCACTGAGAGCGTCCTGCTCGGCAGTGGCCAGGCGCGTCCAGGCCGGCGCGGCCGAGGCCGCGGAGGCACCGGCGAACGACTCGGCCATCCGCATCGCCGCCTGGACCGCCGGGAGGGTTTCGGGATCGATCTCGCGCAGGTAGTCGGCGACCGGGGCCAGCGCGGGAAGCAGGGATCCACCGGCCGCCGGGATGTCGATCCCGGCGAAACGCACCGGCACCCCGGCTGTGGCGTTGTGCCGGCGCATCCAGCGCAGCGGCTCATCGACTCCCACGGGGATCGCCTCGGCGAGATGGGCCGACAGATCATCATCCGTCCCCTCCCCCTGGGCCCAGGCGTCAAGGGGGAAGCCTTCGCTGAAGCCGTACTCGAAGGCCAGGACGGTGAAACCGCAGTGTTCGACCAGGAACCGCAGGATGCGCCGGCGCATGAGTGAGAACTCGTTGATGAAGTGGGAGTTCTCACCGATCGCGACGACGCGGGCGTCGCCGATGATGTCGCGTACCGGCTTCAGATCGTCGAGCGGCGCCTCAGGGTCGAGGTGGGTGAGCGGGACGGCCTGGCGGCGAAGCCAGCCGGCGAACGGGTTGGGATGGGACGAAGCAGGCATGCCGATAGCTCGATTCCGAAGTGCTGGAACTGTGAAACGGAGGTCAGATGTCGCAACCGCGAGCCAGGATCCGGCTCGAGTGATCTCACAACGTGTAGACCAGCGTGAGCACCTGGAACTCGCGCTCCATCGCCCGACCGGCGATCCCGGCGAGCTCTCCCGTCCCGGAGTTCGGGACGATGCTCCCTTCGCTGCTCTGTTCGGCTCCATCGGCCAGCCCCCAGTGCTGGATGACCAAGGTGCCCCGGCGGCCGTCGAGCGTGCCTTCGATTCGCTCCGAGGCGACGTAGCCACCGCCGGCGCCGCCTTGGGCCGTCAGCACCTCGGCGACACCCGTTCCTTCGATCACGCCCTGGTAGCGCTTCCGGATCGTGACCCGGGTCAGCTTGGGCCCCTCGGCGTGCTCGTCATACACCGTCTCGTCGAACTCAACGATCTCGAACTTCGCCTGCACGGTGTGCTCCACCTGCGGGTCACTCATGATGACTCGACTCCCAAGTAGCGGTCACCTTCTCCAGGTCGTCGATGCTGCCGGACATGATCGTGCGGATGTGCTCGGTGATCTGCTGGAGCGGCCAGTCCCACCAGGCCACAGCGAGGAGGCGGTCGATGTCGGCGTCGCGGTAGCGGCGGCGGATGAGCCGGGCCGGGTTGCCGCCGACGATGCCGTAGTCGGGCACGTCGTCGACGACGACGGAACCGGAGGCGATGATCGCTCCGTGGCCGATGCGGACGCCGGGCATCACCGTGGTCCGGTAGCCGAGCCAGACGTCGTGGCCGACCACGGTGTCACCCCGTCCGGGCAGACCGGTGATGAGGTCGAAGTGCTCGGCCCAGGAGCCGCCCATGATCGGGAAGGGGAACGTCGAGGGCCCGTCCATGCGGTGGTTGGCGCCGTTCATGATGAACCGCACGCCCTCCCCCAGCGCGCAGAACTTCCCGATGACCAGCTTTTCCGGCCCGTAGTGGTACAGCACGTTGCGGGTCTCGAAGGCGGTCGGATCGTCCGGGTCGTCGTAATAGGAGAACTCTCCGACCTCGATCAGCGGCGAGGTGACAAGAGGCCTCAGCAGCACTACCCGGGGCTGCTCGGGCATGGGATGCACCACGGTCGGGTCGGCAGGAATGGGCATCAAAAATCGTCTTCTTTCCGAAGAGGTGAGGGTGGAGTCCTTGGGACCTGGGAGCTCTTATCGGTACGGAACGCACCGTGCCGATAGGATGATGTCCAAGTGGGGCTTCCGATGTCAAGTACGGCACGTACCGTACCGATAAGGTGTCGGCATGACCGACACGCCCCATCGTCGCGGCGCCGACCGGACCGAGGCCATCATGCGGACCACGCTGGAGCTCGGCCAGGAGATCGGCTACGCCAAACTGAGCATTGAAGCGGTCGCCGCCCGTGCGGGCGCGAGCAAGCAGACCATCTACCGCCGATGGTCGTCCAAGGGCGCCCTGCTGCTCGACTCGCTGTTGTCGCTGAACGAGCCCGGCCTGGACTATCCCGACACCGGCGACATCGTCGCCGACCTGCGCGCGCAGATCCGCGCGGCCGTCGACCTGCTGGCCACGCCACCCTTCGGCCCCTTGTACAAGGCCCTGATCAGCGAGGCCCAGCACAATCCCGAGGTCGCCGCCGCGCTCAACGAGCGCTTCATCACCCCGCAGGCGGACAAGACCGTCGCCCGGCTGAAAGCGGCCCGCGACCAGGGCCAGCTGTCACCCGGCTTCGAACTCGACCTGGCGATGGCGATCCTGTCCGGCCCGCTGTACTTCCAGCTCCTGATCACTCAGGAACAACTGACCCATGAGTATGTCGACCGGATCCTCAACGCTCTCTTCGCCGGGATGGGGCCCTCGCCACGCTCGTCGGTTTCATAAGCGCCGGGGAGTCCGCTACGGGAGGTCGATGCCGGCCGAGCGCATTCTTGCCTCGGACAACTCATCCAGCCGAGCCCAGGCCGGCTTCTGCTCTTGTCCGTGGTGGCTGAGCAGGCTGTAGCGAATCGCGCCGTCGGCGCGGGCCCGGAGTCCGGCCGGGATCGGCATCAGCGAGGGGTGGGCGAGGAAGTGGTCGGCCATGGCTGTGGCGAGTTCGTCGATCCGGGGGTCCTCCGGCTCCCACTCGGCGGCACACCACAGGCGTTTGACCAAGGAGACGTACCGAGGGTCGTCGAGTGCGCGCTCGACCTTGGTGACACAGTCGTCGAAGCCTTCCGGCACCAGGGCCCTGATCAGCACCAGGCCCTCCCGGGCCATCGTCACGTCGTCCGGGGTGAACCCCAGCTCGGCGGCCACCCTGTCCAGCTTCGTGAGAACGCGGTCGGGCAGCAGGGCCCGGTCGCCGGTGGCGAGCCGGCGCAGCGTGTCGCGCCGCGCGATCGGATCGTCGATCCGGTCGGTGAGGCGCCGTTCTACGTCGACGAGCGCGGCGGCGAACCGGTCAGGGTCGGCGTCGAGTATGGCCCCGATCTCGGCGAGCGGTACGCCGGCGGCGGCCAGCGTTCAGATCTGGACCAGCCGCAGCAGGTCGGCCGATCCGTAGCGGCGGTAGCCGGAGCTTCGCGCACAAGTGCAGGGGACGGAGCATCGGAAACAGCCAGCCCCACCGGCGGTCCAGCCCCGCGGGTACGCGCCGTCCACGGACACCACTCCCAGGACGCGGTCCGGGTTCCGGCCGGCCCAGTGCAGCGCAAGCGGCGCGCCGTAGGACCAGCCGACCAGCAGCGGCCGGTCGACGCCCCTCGCCCTGAGGACGGCGTCGACGTCACGGACGTGCGCCTCGAACGAAGCGGCCACCGCCGAACGTCTCGATCGGCCGCGGGGTCGGTCACCCGTTCAGCGTGCACGCTGACCTAAGGTCAAGGTCAACCCTGGGGGCGAACGGCTTGCCTTCCCCCGCTAGGGACGGAGCACGATCTTGCCGTGAGTGTGCCGCTGTTCCAGCTCGCGGTACGCGTCCCGTACCTGCTCCAGTGGGTAGGTGCGGGCGATCGGCACTTCGAGCTCCCCACGCGCGGCGAGCCGGGCCAGCTCGCCGACCACGACCGCGCACGCCGCGGCGCCTTCTCCGTCGGTACGCGCACCGACCTTGGCCGCGGCCTGCCAGTCGCAGATCGTGTTGATCCGCTCGGGCCGCACGCCCAGCTCCACTGCCAGCTCCACGTAGCCGTCGCCGAACGTGTCGATGAACGCGTCGACCTTCCCGCCGCAGGCTTCCCGGATCCGCTCGGCCACACCCTCCCCGTACGCGATCGGAACGACACCGCGATCCTTCAACCAAGCGTGGTTCGGCTCGCTCGCCAGCCCGATCACCGTGGCGCCGCGCCGCCGCGCGAGCTGTACCGCAAGGGACCCGACGCCGCCCGCCGCGCCGGACACGACGACCGTGTCGCCCGGCCCGGGGTCGACCGCGAACACGGTGGCGTACGCCGTCGTGCCGGCCACGTACAACGACCCGGCCACCTCCCAGGACAGCCCCTTCGGACGCGGGGTCAGCTGCACATCGTCCACCACGACGAACTCCGCGTGGCTCGCCCTCTTGTGAGTGAAGCCGAGGACCTCGTCGCCCACCGCGACACCGCGCACCTCCGGACCGACCTCCACCACGAGTCCGGCCAGATCGCTGCCCTGCCCGGAGGGGAACGTCGCCGGCCAGCGCTCGTGCCGCGCACCCTGCCGGATCATCACCTCGCCGGGCTGGATCCCGGCCGCACGGACCTCGACCAGCACCTGCCCGGGGCCGGGCACCGGACGCTCCACTTCCTCCACCCGCAGGACATCGATCCCGCCGTACTCGTGGAACCGCACCGCCTTCATCGCCTGATCACCGCTCTTCCTCTTTCGGACAGGCCTTCACACTGCCATCGCCCTCGATGGCCCAGGAACGGAGCGGTCTTCCTAGGACCGACGCTCCGATGATGCGTTCGACCACCGATTCGGGGATGCATCGCGACGCCTCCCGCCGAAAGGGGCGCTGCGCATGCTGGGCGAGCGCCATGACCGCCATCCCCGCCGGGGGACGACGACCGTGACCGCGGCCCGTGGCTCACGAACTGCGCCCTGCGGTCGATCACGTTCGGCTGGCACGGGCGCGTCGTTGCGCGGGTCGCCGCAGTTCATGAACCCTGCTCGGCTCCGGTCAGCATGGCGACCATGCTGTGGGGTGCGTCGTCGCCGAACATGATCGTGTAGATGTCGTCGTCTGCGGCTACGCCGGCGGCGCGAGTGAACATGGCTTGTTCGTACTCGGTGAGTGCGGCCTCGACGTCGTCGGGGCGGGCGGCGATGGCCTGGCCGAGTGCGGCGCCGTCCTGCATGGCCAGGTTGGCGCCTTCGCCGTTCGGGGGCATGAGGTGGGCCGCGTCGCCGAGCAGGGTCACACCCGGTGTTCGATTCCAGCGGTGTCCGGTCGGCAGGGTGAAGAGGCGGCGCAGGACCGGCGGGGTGTCGCTGTCGGTGATCAGGGCGGTGAGCTCGGGAGCCCAGCCGTCGAACTCCTCGACGACACGCGCGGTCACGGTTGCGGCATCGGTGAGATCGATGCCGGCGAGCCAGTCCTGTGGTTTCACCAGTTGCGCGTAGCTGTGCAGGGTTCCGCCGCTCTCCCGATGGGCCAGGATTCCCTTACCCGGCGTGAGCGCGAACAGCGATCCGGCGCCGACCGCCTTCGCGGCGGCGGGATGGCGGGTGTCACCGTCGAACAGGAACGTCTCGATGACCGAGACGCCGACGTACTCGGGGGTGGCGCCCGAGAGCAGCGGACGAACCCGCGACCACGCGCCGTCCGCGCCGACGAGCAGACTCGTGACGACGGTGGTGCCGTCAGCCAGGCCCACCTTGTAGCGGCCCTCGTCCAGGGTCTGCACGCCGGTCACCTTGCACCCCCACCGGACGATGCCGTTCGGAAGTGAATCGAGCAGCAGCTGCCGCAGCTCGCCGCGCTGCACCTCGGGACGCTCGCCCGTGCCGTCATCGGGCCGGTCGAGCAGCACGGTCCCCTTCCGGTCGAGGACCCGGTAGGACTCGCGGCCCTCCAGGACGAGCTCGCGAAACCCCTCGGTCAGGCCGGCCGCCTCGAGCGCCGGTTGGCCGTTCCAGGGGTGGATGTCGAGCATCCCGCCCTGACGGCGCGCGGCCGGTGAGGGCTCCGCCTCGTAGACCGTGACGGGGATGCCGTGTACGTGCAGGACGCGGGCCAGCACCAGACCGCCGAGGCCGGCACCGATGATCGTGACCGGGGTCGTCATGGCGTTCCCTCCAGAGGCGTTTGGATCGACGATCCAATCAAGCTAGCACGACTTTGGATCGACGATCCAAACATGCGATAATGCGACCATGGCGAACAAGGCTCAGCGGACCCCGCGGCGCACGGACGGGCTGTCCAAGGAGCTGATCGTCAAGGCCGCGACCGAGATCCTCGACGCCGACGGCGAGACCGCGCTGACCTTCCGTGCGCTCACCACTCGCCTGAGCACCGGCTACGGGGCGATCTACCACCATGTCGCGAACAAGAGCGACCTGCTCGCGGCGGCCACCGGCGACGTCATGGCCGGCGTGATGACCGGCGTGGTCATCGATACGGAGCCGCGGGAAGCTCTGCGTACTGTCGCATTGGGCCTGTTTGACGCGATCGACGCGCACCCCTGGGTCGGCGCTCAACTCTCCCGGGAGCCGTGGCGTCCCGCGCTGCTGGAGATCTACGAGCGCATCGGCAGGCTGCTCGATGCGCTCGGCGTTCCCGAACATGCACTTTTCGATGCTGCGGGCGCGCTCGTGAACTACGTGCTCGGTGTCGCCGGGCAGAATGCCGCGAACGCCCGGGTCCTTGCCAGCAGTGAGGCGGACCGCTCAGCCCTCCTGGCCACCGTGGCCGCACAATGGTCGCAGCTGGACCCCGGCAAGTACCCGTTCGTGGTGAGAGCGGCTAGGCAGCTGCGCGAGCACGACGACCGCGAGCAGTTCCTGTCCGGCGTCGACATCTTCCTGGCCGGCATCGCGACCCTTCGCTAGACACCACCACCTGCCAGGGGCTGTTCCAGCTTGTCACTCACCGCGCCGCGACGCTCTACCGCTGCCTGGCGTGAGCCTCCGGGACGGGCGTGTTGATCAGCAGGGCCGCCAGCGCGGCGGCCAGGAGCAGGACCCCCGCCCCCCACGCCGTCGCGGTCGTGTACCCGTGGACCAGCGCCCGCGCCTGCGGCACGCCCGCGCGCAGAGAGGCGGCGGTGGCCGCGGTGGCGACCGTGTTGAGCAGCGCGGCGCCGAGCGAGCCGCCCACCTGCTGTGCGGTGTTGACCATGGCCGAGGCCACGCCGGCCTCCCGGCGGTCGACGCCTTGGGTCACGACGCTGAACCCGGGGGTGATGACACAGCCGATCCCCCCGCCCAGCAGCACCTCGGCCGGCACGATCACGGTGAGGTAGTCGCTCTCGGGAGTGAGCCCGGTGAGCAGCAGCAGGCCGGTGGCCGTGACGAGCAGCCCGGGCACGATGAGCAGCCGCGCGGGCACCCGCGGCAGCAACGGACTGGCGATGCCGAACGCGCTGGCCGCCACGGCCAGCGTCATGGGCAGAAAGGCCAGCCCCGCCTGGAACGGCGAGTAGCCCAATACCGCCTGAAAGTGGTACGTGAGCAGCAGCGACATGCCGAACAGCCCGACGATCGCCAGCCCCGAGGCCACGCAGGCGCCACCCCGGTTGCGCTCCCACAACAGGCGCAGGGGCAGCAGCGGCTGAGCGGCCCGCGACTCCCACAGGACGAACGACGCCAGCAACAGCACGGCCGCCCCGAGCGGGACGATCACCTGAGCCGCGCCCCATCCGGCCGCCACCGCCTGCGTGCACGCGTACACCACGGCGACGAGCCCGCTCGTCACCAGCAGCACGCCGGGCACGTCGAAGCGCTGCCTGCCCTGGAACTCGCCATCGGCCAGCACCCGCAGCCCGGCCAGGCCGGCCGCCAGTCCGATGATCATGTTCACGTACAGGCACCAGCGCCACGACGCGAACTCCGTCAGCAGACCGCCCGCCAGCAGGCCGACCGCTCCCCCGCCGCTGGCGATCGCGCCGTAGACCGCGAAGGCCCTGGCCCGCTCCTTCGGCTCGGTGAACGTCACGGCCAGCAGTGAAAGCGCGGTCGGGGTCAGGACCGCGGCGAAGGCGCCCTGCAACGCCCGGCCCGCGACCAGCATGGGAAAGTTCACCGCCGCACCCCCGATGACCGAGGCGGCCATGAACCCGGCCAGCCCGGCCAGGAAGGCCCGCTTGCGTCCGAGGTAGTCGGCGATCCGCCCGCCCAGCAGCAACAGGCCCGCGAAGGCCAGCGTGTACGCGGTCACCACCCACTGCCGGTCGGCGTCGGACGGATGCAGGGCCTGCTGCGCCGAGGGCAACGCGATATTCATGATCGTCGCGTCCAGGGCCACCATCAGCTGAGCCACGGAGACGACGGAGAGGGCGACCCACCGCCGGGATCCGGTCATCGCTACGCGTCGTCGGCCATCGGGCTGAACTGGATGCCCGCCAACCGCCACGAGCCCTCCTGCTTCACCCACACCTGGGACACCCGCACCCGCAGCGCCACCGGCCGGCCGTGCGAGGTCGCCTTGTTGCTCTGCACGTTGCGGACGATCGCGGCATCGCCATACATCCGGATGTCGATCCGGCTGGTGTCCAGGGCGTGGTACTCGAACTGGGCGTGCCGGCCGATCCACTGCTCCTTGTCGAGCACGTACCCCTTGGGACCGATCGACTGGAAGTCGTCGGCCAGCAACTCGCGCAAGCGGTCGGCGTCCGCGGCCAGCTCGGCCTCGTCGAACTGCCGCTGCAGGCTTAAGACCGCCTCTTTCTCCGTGTCCGTCATGAAGCCGAGCATAGGCGTGGCCGCGAAAATGGGAACCGGATAATTCCGGGTGCGAGAAAATGTCCGGTGAATGTCCGGTCCATGACCTGTCGCCCATTGATCGCCATCAGCCAGACTCTCTTTCAGCCGAAGCCGGCGAAAGAATGCGAGGCGAGCATCGCCACCCGGCATATCGCGGTTACGAACGCCTGGCTCATCCCCCACCGTCCCAACCGAAACCCGCGAAACAGGAGAGTGCGGATGCGGATCGGCAAACTCGTCCTCGCGGCCACCTCTGTGATCATCGGAGGAGCCGCGCTGTTCGCGACCCCGGCGACGGCCGGAGCCGCCGCCCTGGCTCCCTGCCGCGTGGTCGCCGACACACACGGCGGGTCGTTACGGCTCTGGTACTGCGACGGCAGCGGTGGAACAAGGAACGGCTATCACGGGCAGGCGGTGGGCGCCTTCGAAGGCGACCAGCTATTCCTCAGAAGCGCCGCCGGCACCAAGACCGCAGTGGTGAACATCCCCCGGAACGGCAATTACGACACCGCCACAGTCGGTCGCCAGGGAGGGCCATGGAAAGCCTGCTACGACCCTTGGCCAACGGCTCCGGGCGTAGGGGACGAATTCTGCACCGCGGCAGGCTGGTGATCCGAGGGTCCACGCTCCTGCACTCGCGTGCAGGAGCAATTCCGGCCCCGGTGCTGGGAGAACGGTGTAGCAGTCACATCCGGCTCCCCGTGCCGCGCCGGATCCCGACCTGGCGCAACAAACCGGTAGCAGGCGCTTCAGTCATGAAGAGAACCCTCCCTGGCGGACACACTCATCTATGCATGGGGCAGACGTCTGGCGGCAGCGTCCCGTAGCGCAGGAAGAAACGATCGGCTTTGCTCAGGAACGGCTCGATCTGGCCCTGCATCGTGCCGTCCGCCCCTCGGGAGAACGACCAAATGCGGGTTCTTTCTCCGCCTCGATTCCTGAATCGCGGCCACCATGCGGAGACTTTTTTGTTCGGGTTGTCATTGACGCCGTAGCGGTGGGCGAGCCGCGGGAGCCGACGCGTGAACTCGGCTTTGTCGTCGAAATCCCATTCCTCTCCAGGCCTGTCGCCCGTTCGTACGCACGCCTGGGCCGTCCCTTGACATGCTCGTCCGCTCGTGTCGGTAATTATGCGACAGCTCGAGAATGCGATCGGGACGGTCGACGGCCTTTTCGAAGTCCTCTCGGCCCAGACTGATAGCCAGTCCGCGAAACACTCGAATCCGTCGGACGATGCGTAGCCGGTGGTGATGTGTCGATGTCATGGCCCATGATCATGGCATCCGGAGGGACTTCCCGCTTACCCGCCGCCTACTGGCCGTCGGAGGCACCGCGCCGCCGATACGCTCTGGCGCAGAGTGCTGGTGGCGAGCAACGTGAGTGACGGACGAACGCAGTCGGCGATTTCTCACCGCGGGTAGCGGCGGACTTGGTCGCGTTCCCGAGATGGCTCGCCGAGCACGGTCGCTCGGTGTTTCTCGGCACGGTGACGCCGGTGCGTGCCACGGCGGTCGAGGACGCCCGCGGGGCTTCTGAGACTCCCGGCCTCCCATCGAGAGCGGACCTGAGTTCAGGGCTGGTCTCGCGACCCGAGCGGGGGTCGTCGTGGCGCTGATCGTAGTTCCTCGGCCATGGCCGCTTGGATAGCAAGCGCCGTTACGCCTTGCCTGCCGAAGCCGGGAGTGGCTCCCAGGTCGGACTGCCGGTCGGTGTCTGGTCCGCACCGGTCAGCCGGATCTCGTAGGCGATCTCCTCGCCGAACCTCCCTACGAGTTCCTGGCGGATGCGGGCAGTGCGGCGGTGATCCTCACGGCCGGGGCACGACTCCGTTGCTGAGGGCGTCGAACAGGCGCTCCAGGCGGGCGCGGTGGTCGTCTGCGACGGTGTCGGCCGGGTCTCCGGCGATCAGGCGCCGGGCGGTCTCCACCAGCACGACGGTGTAGCCGGCGATGAAGAAGGCGGCGAGCAAAGGGGCGTCGCCGTCGAAGAGCGGGTCATGTTCGAGCTCGCCGGCGAGAGTCTGTTGGAGGTCGGAGGCGATCTCCCTGGCGCGGGCGACCAGCGTGGGCGAGGCCGCGACGGTCCGGAAGAAGGGGGCGGACCCCTCCTTGAGGCCGGACAGGGCGTGGCGCTCCTCGAGGAGGCGGAACGCCGTATCGCGCAGGGACTGGAGCGCCCCGGCGTCCGGGGCGCGGTCGTGTACCGCTGAGCGCAGGAGCCCGACGGCGTCCACCTCGCGGTCCAGCAGGAGGTCCTCCTTGCGCGGGAAGTGCTTGAAGACCGTCACGGCCGAGACCCCGGCCTCCCGCGCGACCTCGGTGACCGTGACCGTGTCGAATCCGCGTTCGAGGAACAGCCGGGTCGCGACCTCCGAGATCTTCGCGCGCGTCTGCGGTCCGCCTCGCGCTCCGGTCCTGGGCATCCCGACCTCACTTTCTTGTGTCACTTAACTTAGTCGCATAATCTAGTGGCGTGTCCTTCGAACAGACCACTGTCATTGTCGCCGGAGCAACCCCCCACCGGGCCGCGCTCCACCGCGACCACGGCCCGCGCGAGCGGCCGGATCGCCCTGATCAGGGTCCCCGTCGGGATCACGACGTGAAGGGAGTCCTCCATGAATGAGATGGCTGCTCGTACTCCCCGGTCGCTGCGGGAGGCGTGGGTCGCGTTGGCGGGGCTGTCGGCGGTGTTCCTCTTCGAGATGCTGGACAACTCGATCCTGAACGTCGCGCTGCCCGTGATCGGACGCGAGCTGCACGCCTCGACGATCGCGTTGCAGTGGGTGACGGGCGCCTATGCGGTCGTGTTCGGCGGGATGATGCTGGCGTTCGGCGCGATCGCCGATCGGTTCGGCCGGCGGCGGATCATGCTGATCGGGCTGGTCCTGCTCGGCGTGGCGAGCCTGGCGACCGCCGTGGTCACCACCGCCGAGCAGCTGATCGCCGTCCGGGCGACGATGGGGGTCGCCGCGGCGATGACGACCCCGGGATCGATGGCGCTGGCGTTCCGGCTGTTCGACGAGGACGGCCTGCGCGTGCGCGCAGTGACCCTCATCTCGACCGTCGGCCTGGTCGGGCTCGCGATCGGCCCGACGGCGGGCGGCCTGGTGCTGGCGATCGCGCCCTGGCAGGCCCTGCTGCTGGTGAACGTGCCGATCGCCGCGCTGGCGTTCCTCGGCGTGCGCGCCGGCATCGCCGCCGACGACCCGGCCGGCCTCCACCGCGACCCGCTCGACGTCCCCGGGATGCTGCTGGGCACGGCGACGATCGCGCTCGCACTCCTCACGCCGACGCTGTTCGTGGACGAGGGCACCGGCTCACGGGCGCCCTGGGCGGCCACCGCCGCGGCCGCCGCAACGGCGATCTGCTTCGTCCTGCGCGAGCGCCTGGCCCGCCATCCGCTGCTCGACCTGAAGCTCCTCGCCCTTCCCCTGGTTTCCAGCGGCCTGGCCTACAAGGCCGCCACCGGGCTGGCGACCGCCGGACTCGGTTACCTGGTGACGCTGCAGTTGCAGCTCGACTGGGGCTGGACGCCCGCACAGGCAGCCATCGGGATGCTGCCGCAGGTCGTCGTCCTCATTGCGGGCAGCGCGTTCGTCAACCCGTTCGTGCAGCGCGTCGGCCTGGACCGGGCCGCCTGGATCAGCGCCGCGGCGGTCGTGTCCGGCCTCGCCGTCTACGGCCTGCTCGGCCGGGTCGGCTACCTGTGGGTCGCGATCGCGCTCGTCCTCGTGGCGGCCGGGATGCGCGTGGTCGGCGTCGTCGCCGGGCTCAACGTGGTCCGCGGCCTCCCCGACAACCGGACCACGATCGGCACCGCGCTCGTCGACACCGCCACCGAGGTCACCTCCGGCACCGGCATCGCCATCACCGGCACCATCCTCGCCGCCCTGTTCACCGGCGACATCGCCACCTCCCGCTGGAGCCCGCAGCAGACCGGCGAGTTCCACCAGGCCGTCACCATCGCGGGCCTCACCCTCACCACCGTCGCGGCGGCCCTCGTCGGCTGGGGAATCGCCCGCACCCGGTACGCCGCCGGCGGCCAAGCCGCCACTCCCCTCGACGACGCCGTCCCCCAGGACGCCTGACACCCTCTGCCGCAGCGCCCGCACCATCATCAAAGGAGCGCACATGACGATCACCCTCCGACCGGGGGCAAGCACCGTGGTGTTCACCGGCGATTCGATCATCGACTGCCAACGGCTGGAGAGCGAGGACGGCCTCGGGTTCGGCTACCCGCTGCGCATCGCGGGCGAATGGGGCCCCCGGCATCCGGACCGCCCCGTGACCTGGCTGAACACCGGGATCGGCGGCAACAAGGTGATGGGCCTCGAAGCCCGCCGGCAGGCGGACGTGCTCGACGCGCACCCGGATGTGGTGTCGTGACCCGGCCGTCGAGCCGCCCTCTTCATCGCCGGTTACGGCACCCTGATGGTGGAGAACGCGCGTCGCCTCATCGCGACAGGGGCTTCAGCTCGTCGGCGACCAGCTTGACCACCAGATCGTCCAGGGCCAGCACGGCGTACTCCGAGACGTGATGCTCGGTCTTGTCGCCCGGCGAGACGCCGTCGGCCCCGTACGTGAGGAAGGTGAAGCGCCCCATGGTGAGCTGGGCGAGCTGGCGGTAGATGTACTCGCCCTGGGCGTCGAGGCCCGACGAGGCGATCGGCTCGATCTTGATGCCACGTTCGGCGGCCCGGCGGGCCTCGGTCAGGTAGTCCGGCCCGTCGTAGTCGAGGTGCGGCGGGGCGTCGGCGATGAGGAAGACCAGCTTGACGGCGTCCTCGCGCCAGGCCGGCTTGGCCAGCGCCTCGGCGAGCGCCGCGTTCAGGTCCTCGGGGGTGTCACCGCCGCCTTCGGCCCGCACCGCGGTGAGCTGCTCGCGGAACGTTCCCACGTCGGCGGTGAAGTCGGTGGTTCTGGTGACGTATTCGTCGTCCTTGTCGCGATAAAGCGTCATGCCGAGCTCCAGCTCGGGCCCCGCCGTCAGCTTGGCGATGCGTGCGGCGACCGAGTCGACGCTGGCGGTCAGGCGGCCGATCTCGTCGCCCATCGAGCCGGTGGTGTCGATGAGGAACAGCACCTGCAGCTTGGCCCGGCCTTCCGGCCCGGTGACGGGCAGCTTGACCTTGGGCGCCTGGCCGGTGGCCGCGGCGGTGGCTCCGCCGTACGAGACGGTGATCCGGCCGTCACCGAAGATCAGCGCGCGTCCGTCGGCGTAGGTGCGCGCCTTCTGATCTCCAGCCTGTACGGTGGCGCCGGACAGCGGCCGGCCGCCCCTGTCCGTCACGGTCACGATCCGGCGCCCGCGGACATCGGCGTCGCGCACCTCCTGGTCGCCCTCGGCGAACTTCTTCCGGTAGTCGAGGTAGGCGGTGAAGGCGGCGTTGTCGTCGACGCTGCCCGCGCGTAACCCCGATTGCCCCTGGTCTCCGGACCTCGGTTCGGGGGCACCGGCGGCGGTCGTATCCGCTGCGCCGCAGGCGGTCAGGAGGATGGCGGACAACGGCAGGACGGCGAGACGTACACGGTGACGTGTCATGACCTTTCCGACGGAAGGATCGGCGCGGGCGTTCGAGCCCGGGCCACACGGTGACCGTGCCGTGCCCGACGTGTGACCTTCCGGCCGCTGTCATGGCCGCCGGGGGGTGTACGGCGCCCCCGTGGCGGGCCTCGTCCACGGCGCCGAGGTCAAGACCGCGATCGAGGCCGAACTCGTCCGCCAAGGCCTGTCCCTGCTTCTGCTGCCCTCGGCCCGCGCCCACTTCCGCAAGTGAGGCGGCCCGCGGATCACCGTGCCAGCCGCCCCAGCAGTACGGACGCCGCCGTGATGCCGATCGCCGTGGCCGCGAACAGCACCGCGAAGTCCAGCGGCAGGTGCGCGGGCACGCCGAGCAGCAGTCCGCGCAGCGCGTCGACCTGATAGCTGAGCGGGTTGACCGCGCTGACGTACTGCAGCCAGTCCGGCATGGCCGTGGTCGGGTAGAGCGCGTTGGACGCGAAGAACAGCGGCATCGTGATCGCCTGCCCGATGCCCATCAGCCGGTCGCGAGTCAGGACGATTCCGGCGATCGTCACCGACAGGCAGGAGAAGAACGCCGAGCCGAGCAGCACGGCCACGATCACGCCGGCCAGGCGCACGGGGTTCCAGGTCATGCTCACGCCCAGGAGCGCGGCGATGAGCATGACGACCACCGCCTGGATCATCGCCTTCACGCCGGCGGCGAACGCCTTGCCGGTGACCAGCGCGGCTCGCGGGGTCGGCGTGACCAGGAGCTTGGTCAGGACCCCCGAGTCGCGCTCCCAGATGATCTGGATGCCGTAGAAGATGGCGATGAACATCGTGGACTGGGCGATGATCCCGGGGGCCAGATAGTCGAGGTACGGGATGCCGTCGCTGGGGATCAGCTTGATGCGGGTGAACGTCTCACCGAAGATCAGCAGCCACAGGGCGGGCTGGATCGCGCGGGTGTACAGCTCGGTGCGATCGTGGCGCAGCTTCTGCAGCTCCACCACGCACATCGCGGCGACCCTGGCGGGCAGCACGCGCCACCCCGTACGGGCGCGCGGCGGAACGAGCAACAGGTCGAGGCCGCCCGCGCCGGCGCTGTCAGCCGACACGGGAGGCGGTGTTGCGGGTACGGCGGACATCGCGGAACTCCCCTCCTCCTTCGTCGAGGCCGCTTCCGGCGACGTCGCGGAACACGTCCTCCAGCGTCGGCACCGCGCCGTCACCGCGCCGCTCGCGCAGGTCGGCGATGAGCCGTTCCGGGGTGCCGAGGGCCCGTACGCGTCCCTTGTGCATGAGCGCGACCCGGTCGCAGTACTGTTCGGCCTCGTCCATGTAGTGCGTGGTGACCAGGACGGTCATCCCGGTGGCGGCGCGCACCGCCATGATGTGCTCCCAGACGCTGGTGCGGGCGATGGGGTCCAGCCCGATCGTCGGCTCGTCCAGCATGAGCAGGCGGGGCGCGCTGACCAGGGCCTGGGCGAGTTCGAGGCGGCGTACCATGCCACCGGAGTAGGTGCCGGCCATCCGGTCGGCGGCGTCGGCGAGCCCGACCGCCTCCAGCGCCTGGCCGACACGGCCCGCGCGCTCGCGCCGGGGGACGTCGAAGACGCGGGCGAACAGGGAGACGTTCTCGCGGCCCGTGAGGCTCGCGTCCGCCGACAGCTGCTGGGGCACGTACCCGAGCAGGCGGCGCACCGCCATCTTCTCGGTGGCCGCGTCGTGCCCGAAAACCCGCACCATCCCGGACGGAACGGGCAGCAGCGTGGTCACGCACCGAATGGCGGTGGTCTTGCCCGCCCCGTTGGGGCCGAGCAGACCGAACACCTCTCCGGCGGCAACCGTCAGATCGACACCATCGACGGCCCTGGTCCGGCCGAACGAATAGCGCAGGCCGGTGCAGGTGACCGCGTCACCCGTGGTCGGCGTACCGTCCCTCATGCCGTCCCCACCTCCTCGTGCAGGCCCTCGGCGAGCCTGCGCAGCGCCGGGAGCGCGGCGGTCAGCGCGGCCCGGTCCTCCTCGCTGAGCCGCTCCACCTGCTCGCGGACGAGCGCCGCGCGCCGCTCCTCCCAGGCGCGCAGCCGCGCCTCGGCCTCGGGGGTGGGCAGCAACCGGGCGGAACGGCGGTCGTCGGTGCCGGTCTCCCGGCGCAGCAACCCGGCGGTCGTGAGCTGATTGACCAGCGTGGACACCGAGTTTCCTGCCAGGTACAGCTCCTTGGCCGCTGCCGAGACGCCGATGCCGGGATTGGTGGAGACCAGCCGCAGCAGCTCGACCTGGGCACCGCGCAACCGCGGCCCGGTCAGCCCTCGGCGCAGCTTGCGCCGGAGGAGCCGCTGGATACCGGTCAGGACGCCCGCGAGAGCGTCGGAGAGTTCCGTGCTGCCCATACTCAGAACATTAGCTCTGTTCACGAGCTAATGTGAAGTAGTCTTAAATGATCTCGAGGTTGGCCATCATGCCCATGTCCTCGTGTTCGGCGTTGTGGCAGTGGAAGAGGTAACGGCCGCGGTAGCCGTCGAACCGGGTGATGATCTCCACGGCTTCGCCGGGCCGTAGCGAGACGGTGTCCTTGAGCCCCGCGTCGTGGGCCAGCGGCGCCCTGCCGCTGCGCGAGAGCACGCGGAAGCCGACCAGGTGCAGGTGGACGGGATGGTGGACGTCGGCGACGAGCCGCCAGACCTCGACGTCGCCGAGCCGGGCCGTGACATCGGCGCGGGCGGGGTCGAACGGCAGGCCGCCGATGAGCCAGCCGTGGCCCGCGTGCATCTGCCCGGCACGGAAGGAGAAGTCGCGCACCCTGACGGCGTCCGAACGCCGCCAATCCGGCAGATCGGTGGACAGCCTGCCGGGGATGCGGCTGTCGTCGGTGGCTCCGCGGGCGACGCGGAAGGCCATCACGTCGCCGGTACGGCCTGCGCCGAGCCGGTTGATCACCCTGACGAGGCCGCCGGCCGGGACGCCGGAGAAGTCGACGACCACGTCGTAGCGTTCGGCGGGCGCGATCGGCAGCAGCCGGTGGGTGACCGGGACGGCGAGCAGCCCCTGGTCGGCCCCGATCTGGACGAGGTCGAGGCGGCGCCCGTCGTCGGTGACCGCTTCGAGTTCGTAGTGGCGGGCGTTGGAGGCGTTGAGGATGCGCAGCCGGTAGCGGGCCGCGTCGACCTCGTGCACGGGCCAGGGTGCGCCGTTGACCAGGATCACGTCGCCGAGGACGCCGGCGAGGTACGGCTCGCGGACGCCGGGCCGTACGCGCAGGGTGGGGTCGAGGGCGGGGTAGGCGAGGCTGCCGTCGGCGGCGAACGCCCGGTCGGCGATCATGAGGGGCAGCTCGCGCGGTCCGGCGGGCAGGCCGAGGGCGTCCTCGGCGTCGTCGCGGACGATGTGCAGCCCGGCCAGCCCCCGCCAGATCGCGGGGGCGGTGAAGTCCATCCGGTGGTCGTGGTACCACAGCAGCGTGGGCCGCTGGTCCAGCGGGAAGGTGTAGTCCCTGGTCAGCTCGGTCACCACGGCCCTCGGGTCGCGCATGCCGTGCTCCATGTGCATGGTGTGCTCCTGCCGGCCCTCGGGCAGGACGAGGTCGGTCGGATACCCGTCGGAAGCCGCCGGGGTCCGCCCGCCGTGCAGGTGCACGACCGTCGGGACGGGCAGTTCGTTGCGGTGCGTCACGGTGACCGGCCGGCCGCGGCGCGACTCGATCGTCGGCCCCGGGAAGGTCCCGCCGTACGTCCACATCGGCGTGGTGACACCGGGCAGGATCTCCGCGCTCGCTTCACGCTGGGTGATCTCGTAACGGTCGGCGCCGCCGGAGGCGCTGACCGGCTTCAGTACGGCGGGGATCGGCAGCGGCACCTGGAAAGGCGGCGGCAGCGGTACGGCACTGCGCAACTCGGCGCCGGTGACCGACGGCCTGCGGGCCAGCGCGGCCGAGGCCGACAGCCCGGTGGCCGCCATCAGCCCGAGCGCCCCGCCGATGCCCAGAACCCGCCGCCGGGTGAGGCCCCGGGCGTCATCCTCACGCATCGCGAGCCTCCCGCCGCGGCAAGGGCCGGCTCCAGACGGCGATGAACAGCACGACAAGCGCGACGACGGTCATCACACCCAGCGGGATGTGCAACCACAGCGCGCCGTCCAACCCGGCGAAGTACTGCACCGTCTCGGCCGCCACCACCGCCGTCGTGGCCAGGAACGGCCACACCTGGCGCAGCCGGATCCACACGACGATCGCCACGATCACCTGCAGGTAGCCGATGGAGGTGACCACGTCGGCGCCGATCGCGTGCCAGCGCAGGCTGTCGAAGTCGCCGGTCAGATACACCCCGGCGAACACCGGCTGGCCGACGATCGCCACCACATGCGCGCTGACGACGGCCCGCAGTGTCCGCGCGGCCATGGTGAGCATGCGACATCCCTCCTCGCTTTGTTCTCGCTGTTCGCGAGCAGGCTCGACACTATGGCTCGCCAGTTATCTTGTCTAAGATCAGTATTGCTATGCTGTTATGCCCGGGGAGTCATGATGGAGCTGAACACGCTCAGGCAGTTCCTGATGGTGGCGCGGCTGGAGCGCCTCAGCCGGGCGGCCGACGAGCTGCGGGGCGGCCGGCTCCTCGAGCGGCTCTTCGCCGCCAGGGGCCTGACACCGAAGATCGTCTGTGAGGTCGACGAGCCCAGCTCCATCGCCGACCTGATCGGCGCGGGGCTCGGCATCGGCCTCGTCCCTTCGTTCGCCCGGCATACCTCCATCCGGGCTCCCCTCGTCGCGATCACCGTCGACAGCCCCGACTGCCGTCGCGCGCGCACGCTGTACTGGGGTGCCGACAGCCACCTGTCGACCGCCGCCCGCCTGATGCGCACCATGATCACCAACTGGAGCTGGACCACCGGCGATGCGCCGGCCTCACATTCCAAGGGGCTGTCCGGTCAGTAACTACAGAGACGCGGGTTTCACTATCTCGACCAGAAGAGGCGACATGTCAACAGCTCAGGAAGCACGCAACAAGGAGACGTACCACCGCTTCCACGAGGCCATCAACAGCGGCGATCTGGAGATCATCTCGAAGGCGATCGACGAGTTCATTCACCCGGACGGGCGGTTCCACACGGCGGAACTGGCTGGCGTGACCGCGGTGCAGGCGCAGAAGCGCATATGGGACGTCCTCCTGCGCGCGTTCCCCGACATTCACGTGAGCGTCGAGGACCTGCTCGCGGAGGGAGACAAGATCGTCGCTCGGCAGAGGGTCACCGGGACCAACTCCGGTGAATACCGGGGCATGCCCCCGACCGGCAGATCCGTCACGTACAACGAGATCTTCATCGCCCGCTTCGCCGACGGCCAGATCACCGACATTTGGGGGGTCGTGGACATCTATTCACAGCTGCAGCAGCTCGGCCTGATCAAGGCGTAGTACCTCGCGATCATCGTGCCCGGAGGCCCTCCCCCGGAGCCGACCGGCCCCGAGGCTGGGCCTCGGCACCGCAACGGCCGACGAAGCCGTCGCAGGGCATGGGGGAATCGTGTGGGTACCTCCCGGGGCCGGTACCGCGGCCCGGTTCTGTGGCTCCCGTACCTGAGCTTTCTTACTCGACCGGGCCCTGCCTCGGTGCCGCACGGACGTGCGCGCGTTCGCCTTGTTTCCCGATGAGGCTCAGGAACTCGACGGGTCCGGCGCTGGTGGCCCCGAACCAGTGCGGGGTACGCGTGTCGAACTCCGCCGCCTCCCCTGGCCTGAGGATGAGGTCATGCTCCCCGAGCACGAGGCGGAGCGTTCCGTTGAGGACATAGGCCCAGTCGTAGCCCTCGTGGGTGCGCAGATCGGGTTCGGCGTCGTCGCTTCCGGTCGGGAGGACGAACTTGTAGGCCTGGATTCCTCCGGGCCTTCGGGTCAGCGGCAGGACGACCGAGCCGTCGCCGCACGGGATGGGACGCAGATTGACGCGGGGATCGCCGGTCGGCGGCGCGTCGACGAGCTCGTCGAGTGTGACGCCGTAGGCGCGAGCAAGCGGAAGCAACTGCTCGAGCGTGGGACGTCGCAGGCCCGCCTCGAGCCGGGACAACGTGCTGGTGGAGATGCCGGTCTCCGCCGCGAGGTCGGCGAGCGTGACGTCTCGATGCAGCCGAAGGCGTTTCAACCTCGGTCCCACAGCGTCAAGAGTGCGGTCTATGGTTTCGTCCACCCCGCCATTTTGCCATTCGGCAACAGCGTTTGCGAATCTGCCTGCTCTGTCAGCACCATGAACAACGCCACGGCGGAGAGATCATCGCGAACAAGGGAAAACGACCTATGACGTACGAATTCGACAAGGACTTCTGGGAGCGGCACTGGCAAGAGGGGCGAGCCGGGGGCTCCGGGTCCATGGGCGGCAACCCGCCGAACCCGTACCTCGCCCGCGAGACCAGCGGCCTGACACCGGGCACGGCACTGGACGCCGGGTGCGGCGGCGGCGCCGAGGCGATCTGGCTCGCCTCTCACGGCTGGCACGTCACCGCGGCCGACATC
The DNA here is from genome assembly GCF_053603495.1 of Nonomuraea sp. NPDC004186. NCBI lineage: Bacteria > Bacillati > Actinomycetota > Actinomycetes > Streptosporangiales > Streptosporangiaceae > Nonomuraea > Nonomuraea sp. NPDC004186. The sequence goes on from NZ_JBSGFQ010000009.1 coordinate 26,806, forward strand.
TCGTCCGAGGCCCTTGCTCGCGCTGCCGAGCGCGCGGCGACGAGCGGGGCCTCCGAGCGGTTGCAGTGGGTTGAGGCGGATCTGCGCCTCTGGAACCCGGGCGATCGGTTCGACCTGGTCATGACCCACTACGCCCACCCGGCGATGCCCCAGCTGGAGTTCTACGATCGCATCGCCGGGTGGGTGGCTCCCGGCGGCACGCTGCTCATCGTGGGGCACCTGCACACCCCGGAATCCACCGGCCACGGGCACCAGCATCCGGCCGAAGCGTCGGCCACCGCCGTGACCGTCACCGCGCGCCTGGACGGCACGGAGTGGGAGATCGTCACCGCCGAAGAGCCCCGCCGCACGCTCACCGGCCACGGGGGTCGAGCGGTCCCCCTGCACGACGTCGTCGTGCGCGCCACCCGCCGCCGGTGACCGCGCCGACTCCCCTGGCCTTCTGAAAGGAATCGCATGAGTACGAACCCGGGAGCACCCGGCCCGACCATCCACGACCCACGACAGCGACGTACGATCCTGGCCGGGGTCTGCATCGCGCTCATGGCGGTCATCGCTTCGGTGTCCGGGCTGAACGTCGCCCAGTCGGAGCTCACCGTCGCGTTCGACGCCTCGCAGACCGAGGTCTTGTGGTTCATCAACATCTACACCCTCAGCCTGGCCGCGTTGCTCCTGCCACTCGGCGCGATGGGCGACCGGTGGGGCCGCAGGCCGGTGCTGCTCGCCGGCCTGGTCGTGTTCGGAGCAGCGAGTGCGGCGGCCGGCCTGGCCACGTCGTCCGGGATCATGCTCGCCGCGCGGTTCCTGAGCGGCGTGGGCGCAGCGATGATCATGCCGGCCACCCTCGCCGTCATCACCTCGACCTTTCCGGATGAGGAACGTTCCAAGGCGATCGGCGTGTGGACCGGCGTCGCCGGCGGTGGAGGCATCTTGGGGATGTACCTGTCGGCGGTCCTGGTCGACCTGGCGAGCTGGCGGTGGCTGTTCGTCCTGCCGGTCGTGCTCGTCGTCGTCGCCATCGTCATGGCGCTGCGATCCGTCCCGAACTCGCGCGAGGCGTCAGGGCACGGGTTCGACGCCATAGGCTCGGTGTCGTCCGCGGTCGCGGTGGTCGGGCTCGTCTTCTTCCTCCACGAGGGCCCCGAACGAGGCTGGACCGCGCCCGCGACGCTGCTGGGCCTTGTCGTCGGCCTCGTCGCCGCTGTCGGATTCGTGGCATGGGAGCTGCGCCGGCAGGCACCGCTTCTCGACGTCCGCCTGTTCCGCGAACGTGGTCTCGCGAGCGGTTCCGTGTCTCTCTTGACGGTCTTCGGCGTGCAGGCGGGGATCTTCGTGGTCCTCTTCCCGTACTTCCAGGCGGTGCTCGGCTGGTCCGGCCTTCGCTCCACCCTGGCGCTCATGCCGATGGCGCTGCTGATGATGTTCGCCTCCGGCCTCGCCCCGCAGGTGGCCGCGCGCATCGGCAGCCGTTCGACGATGGCCTCAGGGATCTTCCTGGGCGGCGCGGGGCTGGTCCTCATGGCCACCTTCGTCTCCGTCGACGGCGGCTACCTGTCGATCCTCCCCGGCATGCTCGCCATGGGACTCGGCATGGGTGTGACGATGACGCCCTCCACCGAGGCCATCACCACCGCCTTGCCGCGTGAGCGCCAAGGTGTCGCGTCCGCGCTCAACGACGTCACCAGGGAGTTCGGGACGGCGCTCGGTGTCGCGCTGCTGGGAGCGGTCCTGACCGCCGGGTACCGCGGCGCCATCGACTCCCGGCTCGGCGGAGTGCCGGACGCCGCCGCCGACACCGCCCGCGAGGGGGTCGCCAACGTCCTCGCGGGCGGCGCCGGGACGCAGGCGCTGATCCGGGCCGCCCAAGAGTCCTTTGTCGCCGGGTGGCAGCAGGCCATGTGGGCGGGCGCGGTGGTCATGGCGATCCTGTTCGTGTACGTTCTCGCGCGAGGTCCGCGGCCACGGCCCCGGGGTTCCGACAGCGACAGCCGTGAATCCAACGATGTAGCCGCCGACCTGCGCTGACTCACCCAGGCGACGACCGTCTCCTCTGAGCTCGAACGGCCCGCCGTCCTTGCCCGTCCCGGTCCGTCCGAAGGCCCACAGGTCGTCCGGGGCGACCGCCACCACTGACAGTGTGACGAAGACGCCGTGCTCGGCCAGGGACGGGCAAGTACTGCCCGCCGCTCTACGGTCGGCCCGATGCTGCTGTACGCGGGCACGGCCGACCCTTGGCACGAGCCGATGCGGACCTTGGCCGAGCGCTCAGGCGCGAGCTTCGTGTCCGTGTCCGACGCGAATCACCAGGGCTACTCGGACAAGACCATGTACTGGTCGTGGCGGCCGTAGAGGTTGGTCCACTCCTCCTCGCTGAGTTGCCGCCCGCTCGCCACGATCTCGGCCAGCTCCTCGAAGTAGGCCTCGCGAGGAGCGCCAGGGGCGAACAGCACCAGCATCGTGGCCGGCCCGTCCGAGTTGCGGAACGCGTGAATCCCGCCCGGAGGGACATGGAGGAAGTCACCTGGGGCCCCGTCGGCCCAGCTTTCCCCGTTGTACAGCTGACCGTCCCGTTCAGGACGAAGAAGGACTCGGAGAAGGTCCGGTGAAAGTGAGGTCCTCCCCCGGACGGCTCGGCGCCCATCTCCCACCGGTAGAGCCCGTACTGGCCGCCGGTACTCGCGCCGGTGGCCAGGTAGTGCACCCTCGTACGCCCGCCGATCAACAGGTCCGGCGCGGTGTCCGCCGTGTGGAGCCTGCCGGTGACCTCTCCCTTGTCACCCAGGTAGCGAGCGTCCGGATATGACATCCCATTCCTCCTCGTCGATGGAGGAACTCTATAGGTGCCGGTTCCGGGCGCTTTGTGACACCCAGGCCTGGTGGCGCACGTCACATCGTCGAGTTGTCACAGGGACCGGGTGGCCGGCATCTCCATGCCGTCAGGACGCCGCGCGAACGATCCGCGCGGCGTGCAGCTCCACAAGTGAGGACGAAGTCATGGAACCCCGTATGAACCTGAACGCCAACGAGTTCGGCGCCAAGCTCGGCAAGCGGTTCTACAACGTCAGCCTGGCGATCGAGCAGTCGACGCTGCCCAAGCCCACCCAGGACCTGGTGATGCTGCGTGCCAGCCAGATCAACGGCTGCGGCTTCTGCGTCGACTACCACTCCAAGGATGCCGCGGCCGCCGGGGAGAGCGCGGTCCGGCTCAGCCTGGTCGCCGCCTGGCGCGAGTCCACCGTGTTCTCCGAGGCCGAGCGGGCCGCGCTGGCGCTGGCCGAGGAGGGCACCCGGCTCGCCGACGCCTACCAGGGGGTGTCCGACGAGACCTGGGCGCAGGCGCGCAAGCACTACGACGACGACCAGATCACCGCGCTGGTCTACCTGGTCGCCATGATCAACGCGGCCAACCGGCTCGGCGTGATCGTGCGTACCCAGGGAGGCTCCTACGAGCCCGGCATGTTCGCGAGCATGTCGAGCTGATCGACGGGCGAACCCCGGTCCAGGATCGTTCGATCCCGGGCCGGGGCCGCCCAGGTCCGGGTGCGGCGGCGGCCGGTTCGCGCCGCGGGCTAGGATCGCGCCCATGCCCTTGACTGTGGACGACGTCGACCGGTTCGAGGCGTCCAGGCCGCGCCTGGAGGCCATCGCCTACCGCCTCCTCGGCTCCGCCTCGGAGGCCGAGGACGCCGTGCAGGAGACGTTCCTGCGCTGGCAGGCCGCCGACGTCGACCGCATCGAGGTCCACGAGGCCTGGCTGACGAAGGTCCTCACCAACCTGTGCCTCAACCAGCTCACCTCCGCGCGGGCGCGCCGCGAGACCTACGTGGGCCGATGGCTTCCGGAGCCGCTGCTCGCCGGGGACCCGATGCTCGGCCCGGCCGACACCGCCGAGCAGCGCGACTCGGTCTCGTACGCGGTCCTCACCCTCATGGAGCGCCTCTCCCCCAACGAGCGGGCGGTGTACGTGCTGCGGGAGGCCTTCGACTACCCGCACCGGGAGATCGCCGAGATCCTCGACCTCACCGAGGCCGCCAGCCAGCAGATCTTCCACCGCGCCAAGAAGCACGTCGCGGACGGCAAGGCCCGTACCGAGATCGACGCGGCCGCCGCCCGGCGGATCGTCGAGGAGTTCCTGGCGGCCGCCACCAGCGGCCGGACCGAGCCGCTCGTACGCCTGCTCACCGCGGACGCCATCTCGGTCGGCGACGGCGGCGGGAAGATCCCGGCCCGCACCAAGGCGTTCGAGGGCGCCGTCGCGGTCGCGAAGTTCCTGCGAGGCCTGTTCAAACCCGCCGAGGCCAAGCGCACCATGGTCGGCGGCCCGCCCGAGATCTACGCCTGGATCGCCAACGGCGACCCCGCCGTGGTGGCCGTCGTGGACGGCCGGGTCGTGGCCATCATGTGCCTGGAGGTCACCGCCGAGGGCATCACCGCGTTCCGCAACCAGGTCAACCCCGACAAGCTCGAACGCGCGACCGCGCAATGGGCGGCCGCCGACCACGGGGAGCCCCTGTTCGATATGTGAGGTGCTTCACATCCCGTTCCTGTCAGGAAACGGCGGGCTGCCCGGTTCAAGAGGCAACCGCACCAGACAGGAGCAGGAAATGCAGCACCGCATCGTCGTCCTCGGAGCCGGATACACCGGAGCCGTCGCCGCCGGCCGCCTCGCCAAGCGGCTCCACCGCGAGGACGTCGCCATCACCCTCGTCAACGCCGAGCCCGACTTCGTCGAACGCGTCCGCATGCACCAGGTGGCGACCGGCCAGGACCTCAAGCCCCGGCCGTTCAGCGAGATGTTCGCGGGCACCGGCGTCGAAATCCGGCTCGCGCAGGTCACCGGCGTCGACGTCGACCGCAAGACCGTCGCCGTCATCGACGCGAACGGCGCCGGACAGCTCCACTACGACACCCTCGTCTACGCCCTCGGCAGCCGCTGGAACGCCCAAGGCGTCCCCGGGACCGCCGAGCACGCCCACGAGATCGCCAGCCGCCCCGGAGCGCTCCGGCTGCGCGAGCGCCTGGCGCGCCTCGACGCCGGGCAGAGCGTGGTCGTCGTCGGCGGCGGTCTCACCGGCGTGGAGGCCGCGACCGAGATCGCCGAGGCCCGCCCTGACCTCGACGTCGCCCTCGCCGCCCGGGACGGCCTCGGCGACTGGCTCTCCCCCAAGGGCCGCGAGCACCTGCGCAAGGTCTTCGGCAAGCTCGGGATCACCGCGTACGAGCACGCCGCCGTCACCGGCGTCGAAGCCGACCGCGTCACCACCGCCGACGGCACGGCCATCCCGGCCGCGGTCACCGTGTGGACCGCCGGTTTCGCAGTTCACCCGATCGCGAAGGCGACCGCCCTGGAGGTCACCGGCAGCGGCCAGATCGTGGTCGACGGGACCATGCGCTCGGTCTCGCACCCGGACGTGTACGCCATCGGCGACGCGGCCATGGTGATGGGCCCCGGCGACAAGCCGCTGCGCATGTCGTGCGCCTCGGGTACTCCGACCGCGTGGCAGGCCGCCGACGCGATCGCGGCGCGCCTGACCGGCGGGAAGCTCCCGAACGTGTCGATCCGCTACTTCAACCAGTGCATCTCGCTGGGCCGCAAGGAGGGCTTGATCCAGTACGTCACCGCCGACGACCGCGCCGTGCAGGCGGTCCTGACAGGCCGGCTCGCCGCCGTCTACAAGGAACTGATCTGCAAGAGCGCCGCCTGGGGCGTCGCCAACCCGACGCTCGGGCTGCCGACCCGGCGCCGCCGCGTCACCTGGGAGCGCGCCGCGGCGGGCTCGGCCGTCAAGGCGTCGGCATAGAGCGCGAGGGGAGGCGGGCGCCCGCGCGGCCCCAGAGACGTCCTCGGCCCGGCTTGACCTTACCCTCAAGGGCAAGGTTTACCGTTCTTCGAGGTGAGAGGCATGCGGATCAGCGAGCTGGCCCGTCGGGCGGGCGTGACGACAAAAGCGGTGCGTTACTACGAATCGCTGGGACTCCTCACGCCCGAGCGGCTGGCCAACGGCTACCGGGACTACGACGAGCACGACGTACGACTCACGCGGGAGATCAGGGCGCTCGGCAGCCTCGGGATCCCCGTCGAGCGCACCCGGCCGTTCCTGGACTGCCTCACGGCCGGCCACCGGCACGCCGACGACTGCCCGGCCTCGCTGGCCGGGTACCGGGACGCGATCGCCGAGCTCACGCAGCGGATCGAGGGGCTCACCGCCCGCCGGGCGGTGCTGATCGGGCACCTGGAGAAGGCCGCCCACCGCAACAGCCGCGTCTCACCGGCCACCGAAGGAGAGGACCCGATGACCGACTACGCGAGCCTGCCCGCTGACCTGCCCGTTCCCGAGGACGACGGCGCGGCCGCCCATCTGCCGGGCATGAAGGTGCCGCACCTGGAATTCCAGGGCACCGGCGGCGGAACGATCCGCCTTGACGCGCTCGGCGCGGCCCGGACGGTGCTCTACATCTACCCGCTCACCGGCCGCCCGGGCACCGACCTGCCCGACGGCTGGGACTCGATCCCCGGAGCGCGTGGCTGCACCCCCGAGGCCTGCGGCTTCCGCGACCACCATCAGGACCTGCTCGCCGCCGGCGCGGCCGGCGTGTTCGGCCTGTCGAGCCAGGACACCGACTATCAGCGCGAGGTCGTCGAGCGGCTCCACCTGCCGTTCCAGATGCTCTCCGACCCTGCGCGGAGCCTGGCCCAGTCGCTCGGTCTGCCCACGTTCGAGGCCGGCGGGCGGACGCTGTACAAGCGGCTGACCCTGATCATCCGCGACGGCGTGATCGAGCACGTCTTCTACCCGATCTTCCCGCCGGACGAGCACGCCGGCCAGGTCCTGACCTTGCTGCGCGACAACCCTCTGGTCAGGCCGTTTCGGCGCTGAGGGTCTGTGCCACGGGCCGACGGGCCGCCCAGCGTGCGGGTACGGCGGTGAGTGCCGCCGTTGCCAGGACGATCACGAGTGCGGCCGCCAGCATCCAGGAGACGGGCGGTGTGATCGTGTTCCCGACGCTGAAGAGCCCGAACAAGCCGATGCCCAGGGGAACGCCGGCGAGCGCGCCGAGCAGGGCGGGCAGGAGCTGGGCGGCGGACAGCCCCGCGGAGATCTGTCCCGGGGTGGCGCCGAGGGTGCGGGCGATGGCCATGTTCGCTCGGGCGTCCATCGCCGTGGTCCAGGTGAGCGTGATCGTGTTCACGACGGCGAGGGCGATCAGCAGGATGGCGACGGCGAGCATCAGCCGGCGGTCGTGCTCGCCCCGCAGGTTGGGCAGGGCGGAGGAGCCGTTGAGGCCGTAGCCCCTCTCCGATTGGACGTAGAGGGTCAGCAGGGCGACGATCGCGATCATTGTGGTGGCGGTGGAGCACGCCTGCAGCACGGCGCGGCCCGGCCGGCGCGCGGTCAGCCGCAGCCCGAGCAGCAGCGGCGTGGGCAGCAGCGCTGACAGCGCGGTGAGCCAGGGCCGGTGACGGGGCTGGCGCGCGGTGGCGGACAGCGCGGTGACGGTCGCCGTACGCATGGCCCGCAGGGTGGGACGCAGCGTGGACAGCACCGCCACCGCCACGGCCAGGACGGTCGCCGTGGCGACGGTGGCGCCGCCGGGCCCGACCGCTTCGCCGATCCGGCTGGCGGTGGGGCTGGCGATGGCGGGCACGGTCAGGCGGGCGATCACCAGCCCCAGCACGTCGCCGACCAGCGCCAGCACCAGGTACTCGGTGAACAGGACGGCGGCGATCAGGCCCGGGGTGGCGCCGACGGCCTTGAGCAGCCCGGCCCGGCGCGTCTGCTCGACGGCGCGTCCCGCCGCCAGTGCCGCCACTCCGGTGATGGCCAGGAAGCTGAGCAGCCAGCTGCCGACGACCAGGATCGGCTGGCTGTTCCTGAGGATGACCATGTCCTGTTGCGCGGTGAACTGCCAGGAGTGGAAGTTGACCCTGAGGGTGGGCACGCTCCGGGCGTCGATGAAGGCCTCGGTGGCGGCGGGGTCGCGCAGCTTGAGGTCCATGGCTGTGGTCACCGGGAGGTCTTGGGACGACGCCAGTGTCCGGGCGTCCGTCTGGGTCATCCAGGCCAGGCCGCTGTAGTCGCTGGGGCCGCCGCCCGGGCCGATCTGCGCCGCCCAGGGGTAGATGGAGGTGGCCGCGGTGACGGCGATCCCGACGACGGGGTACGACCGGCCGGCGATGGTGACGTGGTCGCCGACGCCGACGCCCAGCGCGGTGGCGAAGCCGCGTTCGAGGACCGTGCCGCCGGAGCGTATCCACTGACCCGAGGTCACCAGGGGCCGGTTGACCGCGCCGGGCTTCTCGGCGAAGCCCTGCACCACCACTGGGGACGACGTGGAATCACGCGTGGTGAGGTTGGCGTAGACGATGCGGTAAGGGCCATGGTGGGCGACCACGTCGGGAGTGTCCGTCAGCGAGACCAGGGTCGGGGTCACCGCGGGGCCCGTCTCGCCGGAGAGCACCACCACGTCCGGCCCGGCGGTGGCCGCGCGGGTCTGCACGTACAGCGCGTCGCTCACGCCGCGCAGGGACAGGCCCAGTGCCATCGTGGCGGTGGCCACGGTCACCGCGAGCAGGAGCATCACGGCCTGGACCCGGTGCCGCCGCACGTCAGCCAGCACCAGACGCACGACGAGGACGATGGAGCCCATGCCGTTCAGCCCTCCAGCCCGATCAGGCCGCCGAGCCACCCGGTGCCGGTGCCCGTGCCGGCCATCCGGGTGTCGTCGACGAACATCCCGTCGCGCATCGAGATCAGCCGGTCCGCGGTGGCCGCGACCCGCTCGTCGTGCGTGACGATCACGAGGGTCTGCCCCGCCGAACGCAGGTCCTCGAAGATCCTCAGCACGTCGAGGGTCGCCGCGGTGTCGAGGTTGCCGGTCGGCTCGTCGGCCAGGACCACCAGCGGGTCGTTGGCCAGCGCGCGGGCGATGGCGATCCGCTGGCGTTGCCCGCCCGACAGCTGCGACGGCAGATGCCGGGCACGGTCGGTGAGCCCGACCCGTTCCAGCAGCAGGCCCGTGCGCCGCCTGGCCTCGCGCCGCGAGCGCCCGGCCAGCAGTACGGGCAGCTCCACGTTCTCGGCCGCCGACAGCTCCTCCACCAGATGGAAGGCCTGGAAGACGAACCCCACCGACCGGCGCCGCAGCCGCGCCAGAGCCCGCTCGCTCAGGGTGTCGATGCGCCGGCCGGCCAGCCACACCTCGCCGTCGCTGGGCCGCTCCAGGCCGCCGAGCAGGTGGAGCAGGGTGGACTTCCCGCAGCCGCTGGGGCCCATCACGGCCAGCATCTGCCCCTGGGGCACCTCCAGGTCGACGTCGTCGACCGCGCGGACCCGGCCCTGCCCCTGACCGTGGTGTTTCACCAGGCCGCGGACACCGACCACGGGACTCGACTCGCTCATGCGTTCTCAACCTTGTCGTCGATCCTGGACCAGGCTCGCTCGCAGGCCGCCAGCCAGCGCAGGTCCGCCTGCAGCCGCAGCATGATCCCTTCCAGCAGCAGGCCGGCGCCCGAGCCCGCCGGTTCGGCCAGCGCCGCGTGCTGCGTCTCGTTCAGGCGGCGCAGCAGCTCGCGGCGCTGCGCCGCGACCAGCTCGACCGGGTCGGCCAGCCGGGCCGCGGCGGCCGCGACGAGCTTGAGGTGAAACTCCGCCAGGTCCGGTTTCGGCCAGCCCACCTCGGCCAGCCACGCGGCCACCCGCTGCTGCCCGGCCGGCGTCAGCGCATAGACCTTGCGGTCCGGCCGCTCGGGAAGGCCGTCGGCCCGCTCACAGACCACGAGCCCCGCTTTTTCCAGCCGGGCCAGCGTCACATAGATCTGACCGCGGTTCATCGACTCACCCAGCGGCCCGAGACTCTGCCGCAGCCGGGCGTGCAGGTGGTAGCCGTGCGACGCCTCCTTGGCGAGCATCGCCAGCACTGCGTCTTGCACGTCCCTCCCTCCTAAGGCTTCCTGAGCCGGAACCCGGTGGTGACGTCGTCCCCTTCGAGGGGATCGTCGTCCTCGAACGGGTCGTCGCCGACGTCGTCGTCGGTGGACGGCTCCTCGGTCGGCTTGGGCGTCGGCTTCTGCACCAGGTCGTGCTGCCGGCCGCCGAAGGTCGGCACCGGGAACTGCTCGACCGGCTTGCCGTCCATCGCGATCGTCATGAAGTCACGCCAGATCTTGGTAGGTGTCCCGGCGCCCTGGATGTTGCCCAGGGAGACCTCCTTGGGCAGGGGGTAGCCGTTGGCGTCCTTGATGACCTTCTTGGTCTTCGGGTCCGTCCGCGGGACCTCCTTGTACATCCCGACGGCCGCGGAGAGTTGCGGGGTGTATCCGACGAACCAGGCTTCCTTGTTCTCGTTGTTGGTGCCGGTCTTGCCGGCGATCGGACGCCCGCCGGGCAGCGAGGTGCCCCTGGCGGTGCCGTTCTTGACCACCTGCTGCATCGCGTAGGTCGCGTCCGCGGCACTGTCCGGGCTGATGACCGTTTTGGGCACGCCGGCCTCCTCCATGACGGTCATCCCCTTGAACGTCTTGACCGAGACGACCACGTGCGCGTCGTGGTGGACACCGCCGTTGGCGAAGATGCCGTACCCGTCGGCCTGCTCGACCGGGGTGACCAGGCCGGCGCCGATGGACATGCCGAACGCGTGGTCCTTGACGGCCTGGTCCAGATTCTTCTTGTTGATCCCGGCGTCCCCGGCGATCCTCTCGACCTCCTTCAGGCCGACCTCCTGCGCCATCGTGGCGAACGCCGTGTTCACCGACTCGGCGGTGGCCCGGTCGATCTGCACGGCCGCGCCGAGGTTGTGCGAGTTGCCGATCGGCTTGGTGCCCGGCAGCGTGACCGGGCCGTTGCCGGACACGTAGCTCTTGAGGCTGTAGCCGTTCTCGAGCCAGGCGGCCAGCACGTACGGCTTGAACGCCGACGCGGCCTGCTTGTAGGCGTCGAAGGCGTTGTTGGTGAAGCTCTTCAGGTAGTCGCGGCCGCTGTAGAACGCGATCACCCGGCCGTTGCGCGGGTCCACGGCGGCCATGTTCGCGCGGATGTGCTTGTCGTGGACGGTGGCGAGGTTGCTCTCCACCGCCTTCTTCGCGGCCTGCATGAGCTTCCTGTCGAACGTCGTCGTGACCCGGAAACCGCCGCTGCGCAGGCTTTCCCTGGAGATCCCCCGCTGCTCCAGCTCACGCTGCGCGATGTCGACCATGTAGCCGTTGATGCCCTTGAGGGTCTCTTTCTTGTCCAGCTTGGCGAGCTTGGGGAACTTCGCCGCCTTGGGCAGCTGCCCGTACTTCGCCGGGTCGACGATCGCCATGCCGCCGATGACGTACGCGAACCGCTCCCGGGTCGGCGCCCAGTTCTTCTTGGCCTCCGTCTTGTCGAAGACGACCGGGTTCTGGATCCGGCCCGCCAGGTAGGCCGCCTCGGCGGCGGTCAGCTTGTCGACGTCCTTGTCGAAGAACGCCTGGGCGGCGGCCTGGATGCCGTCCGCACCGCGGCCGAAATAGATGGTGTTGAGGTAGTTGGCGAGGATCTCGTCCTTCGACATCTCCTTGCTGGCGCGGATCGAGACGAAGATCTCCTTGACCTTCCGCTGAATGGTCCGCTCCTGGCTGAGGCCGTCGTAGTAGGCCCGCGCCATCTCCTGCGTGATCGTCGAGCCGCCCTGGACCTGCTGGCCGGTCAGGGTGCTCCACGCCGCCCGCGTGATGCCGGACACCGAGATGCCCGGGTCGGTGCGGAACGTGCGGTTCTCGGCGGCGATGAAGGCGTCCTGGACATGCCGCGGGATCTTGGTGATCGGGACGATCTCGCGCTTGGTGCCGAGCCGGGCGATCTCGGTCTTGCCGTCCCGGTAGTAGATGACGCTGCCCTGCTCGGTTGCCTTCTGCTGGGTCGCCAGAGGCAGCGGGGTGTTGGCGTACGCCACCATGATCATGCCGAAGAGGCCCACCGCCAGCACCGTGCAGGCGAGGACCACGACCTTCCAGCTGGGGATGAACCGCTTCCAGCCGGTCCGGCGCGGCCGGTCGCCGTCCTCGTCCGGCCCTCCCCCGGGACCTTCACCGCCCGGCCCGCCTCGCCCCTGGCCGCCGGCTCTCCGTAACCCGTCACCACCTGGCACCGTCGCCTGGGGGGTGGCGCGGCGCCGCCTCCTGCGCGGGCTTTCCCCGGCGCCGCTGCGGTCGGCCTCGCGCCGAGTATGTGAGCGGTACCCGTGCGACGGCTCCTCGGCCATTGCCAGCAATCTATCCCCCTAACGGTTAGCCAATAGATAGCGGTTACCCTAAGGGGTGTCAAAGCGCCGGGGGCGCGAGGTCGGACTCGTTCCAGATCCGCAGGACTCCGTCGCCCCCGGAGGTGACGAGCACGCACCGGCCGTCGACGATCGCCGGCTCCATCGTCGTGATGCCGTGCCCGTGCGCGTTGACGTGGCCGACCTCGGTCCCGTCGGTGGCGTCCCACAGGCGCAGCGAGTCCTGGGTCGGGGTCACCACCAGCGGCCGCCCGTCCACCGTCATCACCGCCACTGTCTCCAGAGCACCGCCCGAAGCGGGGACCGGTCCGTACAGCGGCTCGTCCGGTTCGGCGTCAAGGGCCCAGGCGTACAGTTCGCCCTTCTCGGTGACCGCGACGATCGCCGTGCGCTCTGCGAGAGCGCAGGCGGTCACGGCCCACACCCGCCCCTCGTACGGGTAGAAGGAGCCGAGCTCGGTGAGGCTCGCGGCGTCCCACACATGAGCTCCCGACCCGCCCGCCAGGATCAGGCGGCGGCTGCCGACCTGTGCCGTCCCAAGGCAGGACAACTGGCCTACTTCGTCAAGCAGTGTGTCCGTGCCGTCCGGCGACCAGAGCCGTACCTCCTCGGAATACTGCTGCGCGGTGACGAACCGGCCGTCGAGCGCGATGACGTCCGCGAGGTAGGCGCCGTTGAGCGGCGTCCGCCACAGGAGCTCACCGCTGCCGAGATCCCACAGAGCCGGCTCCTGCTCGTCCCCGCCGGCCGCCAGGAGGAGCCTGCCGTCAACGGAAAGCGCGGCGACCATGTCGATGACGTTCGCGGCATCGGGGAACTGCGCCACGATCGGATCCCCCGCGTGCGCGTACGGCAGGGAATGCCCCGACCATTCGCCGGTCGACGGAGACCACGTCCACACCCCGCCCCACCTGTCCGCGCAGACGATCAGGGAGCTTCCCTCGTGGCGTACAACGGAGAGGTCGCGGATCGGGGAATCGGTGGGAATCGTTTCGCTCATGATCATCCGCAGAGTGTAGCCACCCGCTGCGGGCCACCATCGGGTACACCGGAATACGACGGAAACACACCGCGGGCCTGACGACTGATCGGCAACTGGACGCTCGACCTGACCCCGCCGGATCGGGACCCCACGACCCGGCCTGACCGCAGGAGGAGGAGCGCACGAAGAGCCCGGCGCCGCCCGAACTTCCTGTACTCCGTTCAAGCCGACTTGAGCCCAAGGCCTGCTTGGCAGGAATTGGTACACGCCGGTAACGTCCGATCCCGTGGGGCGATTGAGGACCAATTCCGGGCTGGCCGAAGACGTGCTCATCGAACTGGACCGCGACGCCGGGGTGCCACTGCACCGGCAGATCGAGGCGTCCATCCGCGCGAGCATCCGGGCCGGTCGGTTGCGAGCGGGTACGTCGCTGCCACCCACCCGCACTCTCGCGGCCGGGCTCGGGGTCTCCCGCGGGGTGGTCGTGGAGGCCTACCAGCAGCTCGTGGCCGAGGGCTACCTTGCCAGCCGATCGGGCGGTTACACCCAGGTCGCCGCGTCGATGCCGCCGGCCGCCACCGACCCGGGCTCCGCGGCTTCGACGGCGGCTTCGACGGCGGCTGCGACGGCGGAGCCGGCCGCCCGCAGCGTCGGCTTCAGGGTCGGCTTCAGGGTCGACTTCGGGTACGGGCGCACCGACGTGTCGCAGTTCCCGCGGGCCGCCTGGCTGCGCTCGGTTCGTACCGTGCTCACCACCACACCCAACGACCGGTTCGCCTACCTCGACGGGCACGGCGTACCGGAACTGCGCCAGGCCCTGTGCGACTACCTCAACCGGGTACGCGGCACGCTGGCCGTCCCCGGCAACGTGGTCATCTGCAACGGCTACGGGCAGGGCATCTCGCTGCTGATCCAGGTGCTCGCACGGCGCGGCGCCAGGCGGATTGCCCTGGAGGACCCGTCGTCCGACGACGATGCCCGGGTGCTGGCCGGGGCCGCGGGACTGGACGTGGTCGGCATCCCGGTGGGTCCGGACGGCGTTCAGGTCGATGCCCTCGACCTGGCCGACGCCGACGCGCTGGTCCTCACGCCGTCGCACCAGTGGCCAACCGGCGGGGTGCTGTCGGCGGCGGCGAGGGCCGAGGTGATCCGCTGGGCGAGGCGCGGCGGCGCGATCGTGGTCGAGGACGACTACGACGCGGAGTACCGCTACGACCGGTCTCCGGTGGGCGCCATGCAGGGCCTGGCGCCCGATCACGTCGTCTACTGCGGCACGGCCAGCAAGACGCTCGCGCCGGGGTTGCGGCTCGGCTGGATGGTAGTGCCTCCCCAGCTGGTCGACGACGTCGCCGCGGCAAAGCTGCTCGCCGACCGGGGTTCGTCGGTCATCGACCAGCTGACGTTCGCCGACTTTCTCGGCCGCGGCGAGTTCGACCGTCACCTGCGCCGGATGCGTCCGGTGTACCGGCGCCGCCGCGACGCGCTGCTGGACGCGCTGCGTACCCATCTGCCGGATCTGCGACTGGCCGGGATCGCCGCCGGGCAGCACGTGGTCGCCTGGCTCCCGCCCGACCTCGACGAGGCGGCGGTGGTGGCGGCAGCCGCCCGGCACGGGCTCGGCATCCAGGGCGTCGGGCCGTTCCGGATCGCCGACGCCGGGCCCGGTGGCCTGATCTTCGGCTACGCCATCCTCAGCGAGAGCGCCATCGCCGAGGGGGTCGCGCTGCTGGCGACGGCCATCCGGGAGGTACGGGGATCCTGACGCGGCCCGTCACAGCGCCGGACGGATGTTCTGGTTCAGGTGGAACACGTTCGCCGGGTCGTACGCGGTCTTCACCGCGGTCAGCCGGGCCAGCTTTGCGGCCGAGTACGCCCGCCGCACGCCGCGCTGCCCATCGGCCAGCTCGTCGGCCGTCAACGAGTTGACGTAGATCCCGCTGGCGTACGGCTCGAGCGAGGCACCGGCGGCGCGGGCGGCACCCATCCTGGCGTCGTCCTCGACCGGGTCGGTCCAGCGGGAGCCGGCACCGAACTCGAACATCGTGCCGCGGTGGCTGAACGCCGCGTCCGCTTCCGGGACATCGGCGATCGCGCCGCCGTGCGCCTGCAGGCCGACGCCCGGCAGGTCCAGGCTCGCGCTCAGGTCGGAGCCGCCGCGCAGCAAAAACGCCTCGATCGCCGCGGTGGGAAAGCTCCGCAGGTAGTGCCCCTTGGAATAGCGGCGGTACGCGTGGCCGCCGGTGGAGTCCTCGCGTCGCTGAAGTTCGAGGTACGACGGTGCGGTGACGCGGGAGGCAACGGGACGCCCGAGCGCCCGCATCGCGGGCAGCAGCCGGCGGCCCTCGGCCGGGTCGCCGACCCACACGAACCCCAGCGTGGCGATCGGGCCAGAGGGAGCGCTGCTGACACTGGCGGTGAACGTCGCCTGCCGGGGCGCGACGGCGTTCAGGTCGCGCCAGCCCTCGATGACCGGGACGGCGTCCTCGGCGCGGAAGTCGAACTCGGCGACCAGCGTCCGCGTGCCGGTGTGATGCAACTGGAACTCGAACTCGGTGACGATGCCGAAGTTGCCACCACCGCCGCGCAGGCCCCAGAACAGGTCGGGGTTCTCGGTACGGCTCGCGGTCACCACGTCGCCCTCGGCGGTGACCATCGTGTAGGAGACGACGTTGTCGCAGGCCAGGCCGTACTGGCGGGCCAGCCAGCCCATGCCGCCGCCGAGCGTGAGCCCGCCGACGCCGGTGTGTGAGACGTTGCCGGCGGTGGTGGCCAGGCCGTACGCCTGGGACGCCCGGTCCAGCGCGCCGAGCAGCGCGCCGCCCTGCACCCGGGCCCGGCGACGGGCCGGGTCCACCCGCACGCCGCCCATGGGCGTCAGGTCGATCATGAGACCACCGTCTGGTACGGCGAAGCCGGCGGCGTTGTGGCCACCGCAGCGCACGCCGATCTCGAGGTCCAGTTCGCGGGCCATCCGCACGGCGGCGACCACGTCGGCGACGCCCGCCGCGCGGACGATCATGCGTGGGCGCCGGTCGATCATGGCGTTCCAGACGGTACGGGCGGTGTCGTAACCGGCGTCGCCAGGCGTGAGCACCTGGCCGTCGAAGCGAGCTGCTGTCGTCGTCATGCCACTCAGCCTGGCAGGAATCGGTACACTCGATAAGGTCCGATCCTGTAGCCCAATTGAGGACCAATTCAAGCTCGCGCCGGCTCGGCAGATCAAGGCGCACGCCCCGCGCTGCCGGGTCATCCCGACGGTGTATGAGATGAAGCGGCTGGGCCGTGACGCCGCTCGTGGACGTCGCACACCACTCGCGAGGGGTCGGTGGTGTACCCGACCATCAGGCGCTGCCGATGCGGAGTGCTTCCTTCAGGAACACGCGGTAGACGCTCGGCGTGCCCTCGGTGGTGATGACCTCGACGACGGAGCGGAGGTTGCGATCCTCGACGGCCTCGCGCACGAGCGCGTCGGCCAGGTCGCGGCGTGAGGTGAACCGGCCGACCATCTGCGGCGGGCCGACGGTGTAGCCGGTGACCGCGTCTCCGTCGAACAGGCCGGAGGGGCGGAGGACGGTCCAGTCGAGGTCGGTCCGGGCCACGAGCTCTTCCATGCGGGCGGCGTCCTCGTACAGGGGGCGGCCCATTCTGAGGAGCATGGGCACGATCACCTTGCGGTAGACGAGGGTCTCGCCGGGCGGGGGTTTCATCGGCACGCCGGTCGAGGTCACGCAGACCAGGCGCCGGACGCCGTGCGCGGCCATGGCCGCGACGATGTTCGCGGCGGACCGGGAGAACGGGGTGGGCACCTCGGAGCCGTAGGGGACGCCGAGCGTCGAGATCACCGCCTCGTGCCCGGCCACCACCCGGTCCACCGCCTCGGGGTCCAAGGCGTCCGCCTTCGCGACGTCCAGCCCGGGATCGCCGAGGGGGAACGCCTCCGGATGCCGGGTGACGGCGGTGACGGCGTGGCCCTCGGCCAGTGCCTGGGCGGTGGCGAGCCGCCCCGTCGGGCCGTTGGCCCCGAAGATCACGAGCTTCACGTGCTTCCCTCCCGTGGCTTGCGCCGCGACGTCGGCGTTTTACGCATCATATATTCATTATAAGTAGCGTAAAGACGCGCTCGGGCTCGGCCCGGGTCGCACATGCACGGGCCGAGCCTGACGACACCGGCTCAGGCCGGGGCGGGCAGCTGGATCGAGGCGAGTTTGGCCGGGTCGACGACGATGTGGATGCCGGTGATCCGGCCTTCGGCGACGGTGAAGGCGATGACGGAGAGAGGGGTTCCGTCGGAGCGCCAGGACATGTGGCCGGGGATGCCGTTGACCAGCACGGGTCGGTGGCGGGCGGCCTCGCCGGAGAACATGCGGGCGCCGGCGGCGACCTCGGTGGCGCCGAGGGTGACCACCACGCCGCCGGGGGTGTCGACGGTCAGCTTCACGTTCGGGTCGAGGACCCGCAGGAGCGCTTCGAAGTCGCCGCCGAGGGCGGCTGCGCGGAATGCGTGGACGACCTCTCGGTGCTCGCGGCCGGGGCCCGCCGGCCGGTCCGTGGCTTGGACCTTGCGGCGGGCGCGGCTGGCGAGCATCTTGGTGGCGTCGGCGGATTTGCCCAGGATCTGGCCGATTTCGTGGAACGGGACCGCGAACATGTCGTGCAGGACGAACGCCAGGCGCTCGCCCGGCGTGAGCGAGTCGAGCACGACGAGCAGGGCGAGGCCGACCGAATCGGCCAGCGCCGCCTGCTCGTCCGGCGCGGGGTCGTCGTGAGGCGTCACCACGAGGTCCGCATGCTCGTGCCCGTACGCGGTTTCGGGGTGGGCCTGGCGGGATCTCAGGAGGTCCAGGCTGATGCGGCCGACCACGGTGGTCAGCCAGCCCGCCAGGTTGCCGATGGTCGTCTCGTCCTGGCGGACGAGACGCATCCAGGCTTCCTGGACCACGTCCTCGGCGTCGGCGTGCGAGCCCAGCACGCGGTACGCGACGGCGCGCAGCCGATCGCGCTGGGCTTCGAACGCCTCGGTCACGAGGCCGGACGGGTGGGCGGTCACGGCTTTCGCTGCTGACGGAGCGAGACCCGGTTGCCGTCCGGGTCCACCGCCTCGATACGGACCCCGAACGGATAGTCCACGGGTTCGGATTCTTCGAAAGTGACGCCGCGCCGGCGCAGGATCTCGAAATCCTTCCGCAGATCATCGGATTCGAGGATCAGCGGACCGGGCGCGCCATCCTGGCCCACGTCGCCCGGCTGTCCCGCGGCCGCCGCATGCGACCACAGAAGAATCTGCACCGGGCTGTCGGGAACGCCCACAGTGAGGAAACGTCCGTCGGGCCCCGGGAAGTCGATCCGCTTTTCCAGGCCGAGTCCCTCGGTGTAGAACTCCAGCGCGCGGTCCTGATCGGTGACGTAGACCGTCACGTACATGATGTTGTTCAGCATCTTGTTCTCACTTCACTCGTTGGTGCGACGACCGTTCGTATTCGGTCGTCGCACTTATGACGAGTGCCGATGGGAGAAGGTAACAGGACCGCTCCGGGAGTCTCAATCGGCCGCGACTGCGCGGCGGACGCATTCTGGGAGCCCCTGCACACTCTGGGGGTGGGGCCCGGCAGCCGCGTCGCCGTGGCAGGCCTGGGCGGCCTGGGGCATCTCGCGGTCAAGATGGCCGTGGCCCTCGGCGCCACGACGTCGGTCATCAGCCGCTCCCCCGACAAGGCCGACGACGCGCGCCGGTTCGGCGCCCACGGGTTCATCGTGTCCACGGATCCGGAACAGATGGCCGAGGCCCGAGACACGTTCGACGTCGTCATCGACACCATCTCCACCCCTCACGACCTCGGCCCGTATCTGCGGCTGGTCGCCATGGACGGCACCCTCAGCCACCTTGGACATCTCGGACCCCTCACCGTGGAGACCATGGACCTGCTCGTGGGGCGCAAGAAACTCAGCTCCGCGGGCAGCGGCGGCCGGCCTGCGACCGCCGCCATGCTGGACTTCTGCGCTGACAAGGGCATCACCGCCGAGATCGAGCTGCTCCCCTCTGCGCGGGTGAACGAGGTCCTCGACCGCCTCCGCCGCAACGACGTCCGCTACCGTTTCGTACTCGACATGTCCGACCTGGATTAAGAACA
Source organism: Nonomuraea sp. NPDC004186 (assembly GCF_053603495.1). Taxonomy (NCBI): domain Bacteria; kingdom Bacillati; phylum Actinomycetota; class Actinomycetes; order Streptosporangiales; family Streptosporangiaceae; genus Nonomuraea; species Nonomuraea sp. NPDC004186. Next base: position 46,159 of record NZ_JBSGFQ010000009.1, read on the forward strand.
GCCGCGCGCTCATCGGCGAGGCCGCGCCCGCGATCTCCTCACCCACCCAGCCTCGGTTGATCCCGAGCGCGATGGTCCCCCTGGGGCTGGACCATGTGACTCTGCTGAGAGCCGTGACCACCCTGCTACGACGACACCGCGCGGCGAGACCTCACATTCCACGGCGCTGTCTCGTCGTAGTGGTGAGAGCGATTGCGACAAGGAAAGACGACATATCATGACCACCCGATCAGAGCCAGGAGACAACCGGCGCGATCCGAGCCTGAGCGCGATCATGAGCGAGCGGCGTCGGCTGATCAATCTCGCCTACCGGCTGCTCGGCTCGCTGGCCGACGCCGAGGACGTCGTGCAAGAGACCTACACCCGCTGGTACGCCATGACCCCGCGGCAGCAGGAGGCCATCGAGAGCCCCGGCGCCTGGCTGACCAAGGTCGCCGGCCGCATCTGCCTGGACCTGCTCGGCTCGGCCCGGGTCCGCCGCGAGAGCTACGTGGGCGAATGGGTTCCCGAGCCGCTGCCCGACCGTACGGAGTGGACCGGCGCGCGGCCGGGCGACCCCGCCGACCGGATCACCCTCGACGAGTCGGTCACCATGGCGTTCCTCGTGGTGCTCGAAGCGATGACCCCGGCCGAGCGCGTCGCGTTCGTCCTGCACGACGTCTTCCGCTACTCCTTCGCCGAAGTGGCCGAGGTCGTCGGCCGTACCCCGGCGGCCTGCCGCCAGCTCGCCTCCTCCGCGCGCCGCCGCATCCGCGAGTCACAGACGCCCGTGACGTCGGAGGCCCGGCAGGCCGACGTCGTCAGGGACTTCAAGCAGGCATGGGAGGCCAAGGACATCAGAGCCCTCGTCGACCTCCTCGACCCCGACGCCACGGCGATCGCCGACGGCGGCGGCCTGGTCACCGCCATGCTGGAGCCGGTCGAGGGCGCCGAGCGGATCGCGCGCTACCTGGTCGAGGTCGCCGGCCTGGCACCCGACCTCGTGTTCCTGGAGCGTACGGTCAACGGTCAGCCCGGCCTGGCGGCCCAGCAGGACGGGGAGACCGTGGTGGTCATGGCGTTCGACGTCGCAGGCGAGCGGATCAAGCACCTGTGGGCCGTACGCAACCCCAACAAGCTCCGGCCCTGGACGGCCTGACGCGCGCGGCGATGAACCCGCACGCGAAGCGCTCGGCAAAGACGTCCGCCTGACATTTCGCACGGCTCCGTCGTCAAACTCCTGAGACGAACATTGCGAAAGGAAACTGACCATGGAATCCGTCAACCTCGCGATCATTTACTACAGTGCCACCGGCACCGTGCATGCCTTGGCGCGAGCCGCCGCCGAAGGCGCGGAAAAGGCCGGTGCCAATGTGCGACTGCGCAAGGTCGCCGAAACGGCTCCGCCGGAGGCGATCAGCGCCAATCCGGCCTGGGGCCGGCACATTCAGGACACCGCCGACGTCGTCCAGGCCGGCCTCGACGACCTGGAGTGGGCCGACGCGGTGCTGTTCGGTACCCCCACCCGCTTCGGCAACCCGGCCAGCCAGCTCAGGGCGTTCATCGACACCACCGGGCCCCTGTGGTTCCAGGGCTTGCTCGCCAACAAGGTGTACTCGGCTTTCACTGCCTCCAACACCGCCCATGGCGGGCAGGAATCCACCATCCTGGCGCTGGGGAACACGTTCTACCACTGGGGCGGCATCATCGTGCCTCCCGGCTACACCGACCCCATCCAGTTCCAGTCAGGCAACCCGTACGGCACCTCCCACGTGGCCGGCGACGGCGCACCCGGCGACGTGCCCTTGGACGCGGCCCGCTACCAGGCCCGCCGAATCGTCGACACCGCCGCCTCGCTCAAGGCCGGCCGCGCCGCCTGACACCACACATTCCTTGAACGGAGGATGCAATGACTACGAACGATGCCGAATTTCTGGCCTTCCTGGAAGGTCGAGTCGATGCCTGCCAGGCAAAGGACATTGACCGGCTCATGTCCCACTATTCTCCCGACATCATTTATTACGATGTCGTTCCCCCGCTCCAGTTCGCGGGGTCCGACGAAGTCCGCCGTAATTTCGTACGGTGGTTCGACGAATATGACGGCCCCATCGGCCTGGAAACGCACGAACTCAACATCGCCACCAGCGGAGACGTCGCGTTCGCGCACATGCTCCACCTGGACACCGGAAACCTGAAGGACGGGTCTGATCGCGTGATGTGGGTACGATCGACGGTCTGCTGCCGCCGGACCAGCGGCAAGTGGCTGATCACCCACGAACACATCTCCATGCCGTTCGACCCGGAGACCCTTCAACCCTGGGTCCCACCGGCGGTGTGAGCCGGCCGCTTGACGACAGCACCCTTGGCGCGCCCGCCCGGCCTTCGTGACGGCCGATCCCGCATCGTGTGATGAAACGATGACAACCCGGCTGAGCCCCGAATTCGTCTGATTGCCTGCTGGCCATGCGATCGACGAACCTCTCTCGCCGGCTCCACCACGGGTACACCGGCCTGATCCTGGCTGTCGCGACCGGGCTCACACTCGCGGGTTGCGGCGCGTCCGCGACCTCCCCCGGCGCGGCTACCCAGCAGACCGCCACCGGCGTCAAGGTGCTCTGGATGGGTGACTCCATCGCGGGCGCGCAGGCCCCGGCGCTGGAGGCGGCGTTGAAGGCCTCGGGCGTGGCGTTCAAGAACGCCACGTCCGACGGCGGCGGCAACGTCGTCGCCGGTGACCACGAGGTGACGGCCATGGCGGCCAGGGACACCTGGAAGACGCTGAAGGAGAACCTCGCCTCCTTCCGGCCGACGGTGATCGCCTACCAGATCACCACCTACGACTGGGGCACCGCCCGCCAACAGCTGTCGGCCTACCAGAAGCTCTCCCGAACGGCCGCGGACGCCGGTGCCGAGCTCGTACTGGTGTCCGCGCCGCCGTTCAAGATCGACGATTTCTACAAGCCCCACGAGAACGCGATCAAGACCGCGCCGGCGATGGCCGCCAAGGCCACGCACGTTCGCTACCTGGATGCCTCCGCGCTGTGGGGAAGCGACTACGCCGCCGCCAAGGCCCAGCGCGCCAAGGACGGCGTCCACTCCTGCCAGCAGGGCTCGGCGGCCTTCGCCACCTGGTTCGCCAAGCAGCTCGGCGAGTTGGCCGGCTTCACCCCGGCCGCCCCCGGCGTCTGGGCCACCGGGCCGTGGACCGGCGACGAGCGCTTCGCCAAACTCGGCTGCGGCTGATGGGACCGACGACGTCGGCCCCGCGTCGCGCGCATGTCGGCGCGCTCGACGGGCTGCGCGGGCTCGCTGTCGCCGCGGTCCTGCTGTTTCACGCCGGGCACCTGCGCGGCGGGTTCCTGGGCGTCGACCTGTTCTTCGTCCTGTCCGGCTTTCTGATCACCGGCCTGCTGCTGGAGGAGCTCGGCAGGAACGGCGGTCTCCGCCTGGCGGCCTTCTGGGAGCGCAGGGCCCGCCGTCTGCTGCCCGCGCTGACCTTCATGGTCACCTCAACACTGCTGCTGGCCTGGGCGTTCGCCAGGCCGGACGTGCTGAGGTACACCCTCCAGGACGCGCCGTGGGTGGCCGCCCAGAGCGTGAACTGGCACTACATCGGCGAGCGGATCGGCTACTGGAACGCCTCCGGCACCCGCCTGTTCGCCCACCTGTGGAGCATCGGCGTCGAATGGCACTTCTACCTGGCCTGGCCTCTGATGCTGGCAGTGGCCGGGAGAGGGCCCGGCGGGCACCGGCGGGTGGCGCTCGTCGCGGTGGCCGGCGCGCTCGTCTCACTTCTGCTCATGATCAGGCTCGGGGCGGCCGTGGACACCACCCGCGCCTACGAGGGCACCGACACCCGGGCCTTCTCCCTGCTCCTCGGCGCGGCCGCCGCCACGGCGCCCATCCGGAACGCGGTGGCCGGCCTGTCACGTACCGCCGTGGACGTGCTCTGCGTCCTGCTGCTGTGCGGACTGTCGGCCTCATGGCTGTTGACCGGCGGGGAAAAGGCCCCCGGCCTGTTCCAGGGGGGGATGTTCGCACACTCCCTGGCCGGCGCTGCGCTGATCGCGCTCCTGGCCCACGCACCGGACGGCCTGGCGGGCCGGGTGATCGGCAGCACCGTGCCGCGCCGGCTGGGCGAGCTGTCCTACAGCCTGTACCTGTGGCACTGGCCGGTCTACCTGCTGCTGCCCCGGCCGGTGGCCGGGTTCGGCGGCTGGGGCTGGACGATCATCGCGGCCGGGCTGTCACTGCTGGCTGCGGTAGTCTCGAAGGCCACCGTCGAAGATCCGATACGGCTGCGCACCGGCTGGGCCACCGGGCGGCGCGGATGGGCGGCACTGGCCGCCGCGGCGGTCATGGCGGCGGGGCTGTGGGCGGCGATACCGCGGCCGCGGCCCGGCGCCGGGACGGTCGACGTGAGCAGGCTCAGCCAGCCATGACAGGACGGTTCGCGCCAGGAAACGGGGGAACGGACACATGCCGAGGGTCTTATGCCACGTGGCGGCCGGCCTGGTCGCCGCGGCGACGCTGGCGGGTTGTGGAATCAGCGACACCGATGTGCGCTCCGCCGGTGACTTGGTCCAAGGCGGCCTGACCGAAGACCTCGGTAGTTCACTGCGGGTGTACTTCGTCACGCCCCAGGGCACCTGGCCGGTCTCCCGGCCGGCATCGGCCGCCGCCCGGGTGCAACAGGCCATGGACGCGCTGCTCGACGGCCCCACGGCGGCCGAGCGGGCACGCGGGCTGATCACGCAACTGCCCTCGGCGCCACGTCCGGTCCGCGCCAGGACGGCCAAGGGCCGCGTACAGCTGCATCTGCCGTGGCTGGTGCGTGACCTGCGCCCGGCTGCGGTGAGCCAGCTGGTCTGTACGGCCGCTGAGGCCCCGGACGTCGGCGACGACCCGGTGATCGAGGTGTTCGAGCCCGGCATGCCGGGCCCGCCCTGGCCCGTCAGGTGCGACGAGAGCGGATCGGCCGTCCCGGCCCGCCAGGGAGCCTCCTCATGACCCGCGTCCTGGTGATAGAAGACGACCCGGCCGTACGCCGCGGCGTGAGCCTCGGCCTGCGCCACAGGGGCCACGAGACCCTGCTCGTCTCGACCGGCGAGGAAGGACTGGCCGAACTCATCGCGAGCGCGCCCGACATCGTCCTGCTCGACCTCATGCTGCCCGGCATGAGCGGCCTGGAGACCTGCCGCCGCATCCGCGCCTTCAGCCAGGTGCCCATCGTGATCCTGTCAGCCCGCGACGATGACGTGGACGTCGTCGTGGGCCTGGAAGCCGGCGCCGACGACTACGTGATCAAGCCGGCCAGCAGCGAGGTCATCGAGGCCCGCATGCGCGCGGTGCTGCGCCGTACCACCCAGCCCGCCTCCTCCGACCAGGCGCGCACCACCCACGGCGACCTGTTCGTCGACCGGGTCGCCCTGCGCGTGCTCAAGCACGGCGAGCAGCTCGCGCTGGCGCCGACGGAGCTGAAGCTGCTGCTGTTCCTGACGGCCGCGCCCGAGCAGACCTTCAGCCGCCAGCAACTCCTGGAACAGGTCTGGGAGCACAGCTTCCACGGCGACTACCGGCTGGTCGACGCGTGCGTGATGCGGCTGCGAGCCAAGATCGAGAACGACCCTCGCAACCCCCGCTACATCCAGACCGTGCGCGGCTTCGGTTACCGGTTCGGGCCGCTGTGATCCGCCTCGCCCGCGCCCGCGGCCTGAGAGCCCAGCTGGTCCTGGTGTTCCTCCTGGTCTCCACGATCAGCGCGCTGACCGCCGCCACGATCACCTACCGGCAGGGCCGCACCGCGATCGTCGAACGCGTCCAGGCCGACGTCCTGCAGGAACTACGCGCCAACCTCACCTCCCGGACGCCCGACCTGCCCGCCGACCCCGCCGAGGCGGATCTGCGCAAGCTGGCCCGGCAGCTGGACCTGGCGATGGGCACGCGGGGCCGGCACACCGCGCTGTCCTATCGTGGCGGCCCGCTCATCGCCGCCGGGAAGCAGGTGCCGCCGCTGCCCGCGCAGCTGCGCGGGCAGGCGGCCTCGGCGCGCACCGCGCTGGCCCAGCGCTTCCACCACGCCCGGACGCCCTGGCTGGCCGTGGCCCTTCCCGTCACCGCCGCCGCACGCCCGCACGACTCCCCGCCGCTCGTCGTCTACGCCTCCCTCTCCCTGGCCTCCCAGCAGCAGGACGTGGACAGCCTGGCGGCCGCCGCCCGCGCCGGAGCCCTCCCCGTCGCTCTGGCCTCCATCGTCCCCGCGCTGCTGGCCGCGCGCAGACTGCTGCGACCGGTACGGCGGCTGCGCACGGCCGCGGAACAGATGGCGGGAGGCAGCCTGGACACCCGCGTGAGCGTCACCGGCGACGACGAACTCGCCGACCTCGGCCGCACCTTCAACACCATGGCGGCCACGCTCCAGGCCGACGCGGCCGCACTGCGCGACATGGAAGCGCGGGCGCGGCGGTTCGCCGCCGACGTCTCCCACGAGCTGCGTACGCCGCTGGCGGCCATGAGCGCTGTCACCGGAGTCCTCGACGCCGACGCCGCCTCCGGCCGCCTCGCGCCGCTCACCGCCGAGGCGCTGCAGCTGGTCTCCGACGAGACGCGCAAGCTCACCCGCCTCGTCGAGGACCTGATCGAGGTGTCCCGCTTCGACGCCGGCGCCGCCGTACTGAATCTCGACGAGGTCGACCTGGGCGAGCTCATCGCCAAGACGCTCGATCTGCGGCACTGGCACGATCGGGTCCGCACCGACATCCCCCCGGGCCTGCGCGTCCGCCTCGACCCGCGCCGGGTCGATGTCATCCTCGCCAACCTCGTCGGCAACGCGCTGCGGCACGGCGGCCCGGCGGTGTCGGTCCTCATCCAGGTCCAGTACGGTGCCGACCGGATCGTCGTCACCGTCTCCGACGACGGGCCCGGCATCCCCGCCGACCTTCTGCCCCACGTCTTCGACCGGTTCACCAAAGGCGACGCCGCCCGTACCCGTACCGAGGGCAGCGGTCTGGGCCTGGCCATCGCCGCCGAGAACGCGCGCCTGCACGGCGGCACCCTCACCGCTGCCAACGCCCCTCACGGCGGAGCCATCCTGGCCCTCGCCCTCCCCCGGACCTCACCCTGAACTCGTCCCCATCCCCCGTGAGAGCTATCCCGAATGTCCCTTCCGGTGGGATGGCATGGCCCGTTCCGTTCCCCAGCCTCCCTTCTGCCGCAGGATCACTGCGGAAAGGAACACACCGGCACCGTGATCGCCCTGGTCGTGTCCGCCCTGCTGTTCGGCGTGACGCATCTGGTCAACGTCAACGCCACGCTGTGGGGGACGCTCTCGCTCGCCCTGACGGGAGGAACCATGACGGCCGCCGCCTACGTCGCGACCCGCTCGCTGTGGTTGCCGATCAGCCTTCACTTCGCCACCGCCCGCGCCGGGCCGTGGCTCACGCCGGCTCGGATTCGTCCTCGAAGACGAAGTAGATGCTCAGGACGTATGGTTCTGCCTCACCGGTCGCGTAGTCCCACGAGACGTCCACCAGAAATACGTTGTGAGCCCCCACCCACTCCTGGGCCTTGCCGAACGCTTCCGCGGCGGTCCGTGCGGGGAACAGCAACCTGGCCATCGGATGGACTTGGGAGTCGGCATCGGAGTCGTCGAAGTCCGCCGGAACGTCGAGGCGCAAATCGGGCTTCATGCCCCGCACTCTGCCACATTGATCGCAGCGCCCGCTGATGAACGGCCCCGAACCCCGGGCCGACGCCTGCAGCGCGAGCGATTACGGGACGCTGATCGTGCTGTCCACAGTGCAAGATGTGATGCATGTTCGGATCGCCCCTGTCCGCCCGGCTTGAGCGTTGCAGCCGGATCCTCGTCGCCGGCGCAGGCGGAGGTTCCGACGTGTACGCCGGGTTACCCCTCGCCCTGACCCTCCGGGAGGCCGGCAAGGAGGTGCACCTGGCGAACCTGTCGTTCAGCCACCTCGACGCGCTCGATCTCGACGTCTGGCTGTTCGAGGACGTCGCGGAGATACGCCCGGACACCGAGGCCCGCGACTGGTACTTCCCCGAGGGCTGCCTGGCCCGCTGGCTGGCCATGCACGGCCAGCCGTCGACCGTGTACGCCTTCCCCAAGGTCGGCGTCCGCCCGCTGCAGGCCGCGTACGCCAAGCTCGCCGCGCACCTCGACCTGGACGCGGTCGTCCTGGTGGACGGCGGCACCGACATCCTCATGCGCGGCGACGAGGCCGGCCTCGGCACGCCGGCCGACGACATGACGAGCCTGGCCGCCGCCCACGCCCTCGACGTCCCCGAGAAGATCGTGGCCTGCCTGGGCTTCGGGGTGGACGCCTATCACGGCGTCAACCACGCACAGGTCCTGGAGAACCTGGCAGCCCTGGAGCGCGACGGCGCCTACCTGGGCGCGTTCTCCGTCTCCAGGTCCACGAAGGCGGGCGCGCTCTACCTCGACGCCGTCGCCCACGCCCAGGCCGAGCTGCCGGCGTACCCGAGCATCGTGAACGGCTCGATCGCGGCGGCCGTGCGCGGCGAGTTCGGGGATGTGCGCTTCACCGACAGGACCAAGGGCAGCGAGCTGTTCGTCAATCCACTGATGGCCATCTACTTCGCCGTGGACCTCGACGCGCTGGCCCGGCGCTCGCTCTACCTGGACCGGCTCCGGGACACCGTGCTCATGCGCCAGGTCCACTCCGTCATCGAGGCGTTCCGCGACGAGGTGACGCCCCGCCCGCCGAAGGCGTTCCCGCACTAGAGGCAGCCACCGTTCTCGTGTTTGTGTAATGGTGGCACGGCATGAGACCGTTGCGAGGTGGACACCCTGGAACTGCTGGCGCATCCGGTACGGCTGCGGATCGTGCACGCGATGCGCGGAGGGCGCGAACTCACCACCGCTCAACTGTGCGCCCGCATCCCCGACAGCTCGAAGGCCATGATCTACCGGCACGTCGACCTGCTCGCGGCCAACGGAATCCTGGAGGTGGCCGACGAGCGGCGCGTGCGCGGCGCGGTGGAACGCCGCTACCGGCTACGCCTTGACCGGGTCATCGTGGACGCCGCCGCGGCGGCGGCGCTGTCGCCCGACGACCACCGGCGCGTGTTCGCCACGTCGATGGCCGTGCTGGTGGCCGAGTTCAACGCCTACCTCGATCGCGACAACGCCGAGCCGGCCGCGGACCTGGTCGGCTACCGGCAGCACGCCGTCTGGCTCAACCGCGACGAACTGGAGAATATGATCATCGAGCTGCGGCGCGTGATCCTGCCCCTGCTGGCCAACGAGCCGACGCCGGATCGCGCGCAATACCTGCTCAGCCCGGTTTTCTTCCCCATCGAGCAGGCCTCCGCGGCCGAGACCGAGTGAGAGGATCCAGGACCTTGACCGAATACACGCTGCGCCCGATCGGGCGCGTCGAGTCGACGCTGACGGATCGGGCGGCGGCGCCCCGGCAGCCCGACGAGGGAGCGCCCGAGGCCTGGCTCGTCCTCGACGATCGGTACGCCCCCGCCCTGGACGGCCTGGCCCCGGGTGCCGACGTCCTGCTGCTCACCTGGCTCGACCGCGCCGACCGCGAGACGCTCACCGTTCACCCGCGCGGCGACACCACCCGGCCGCTCTCCGGCGTCTTCGCCACCCGCGCGCCCGACCGTCCCAACCCGATCGGCCTGCACGTCGTCCACATCCTCGCCATCGACGGCACGCGCGTCCACGTCCGCAACCTCGAAGCCCTCGACGCGACCCCGATCCTGGACGTCAAACCCCTCCTCACCCCCGACCGCTGACAGACCGAGCACTGACATGTCTAGAGCCAGCCGGCGTCGCGAGATATGCGGATGGCGTCGATGCGGTTGCGCCCGCCCACCTTGCTGATCGCGTTCGACAGGTAGTTGCGCACCGTGGCCTGCGAGAGCGAGAGCTGGGTGGCGATCTGGGCGACGCGGTTGCCGCTCGCCGCGGCGCGCAGCACCTCGGTCTCGCGGGCCGTCAGCGGGCTGCTGCCGGTCTCGAGAGCAGCGGCGACGAGCTCGGGGTCGATCACCCGCTCCCCCGCCGCGATGCGCCTGATCCCGTCCGTGAGGGTCTGCGCCGGGGCGTCCTTCACGATGAAGCCCTTGACGTGCACCTTCAGCGCGCGCAGCAGGTTGCCCGGCTGGCTGAGCCCCGTGAGCACGAGAGTGCGGCAGTCGGGAACCCGCGCGGACAGTTGCTCGGCCGCCGACAGCCCGTCCAGGCCCGGCATGTCGATGTCCAGCACCGCGACGTCGGGGCGTACCCGCAGCGCGGCGTCCAGCACCTCGTCCCCGCGCTCGATCTCGGCGACCACCTCCATGTCGTCCTCCAGCGACAGCAACGCGACCAGCGCGGACCTGATCATGTGCATGTCCTCGGCGATCAGCACGCGGATCACGCGACCTCCTCGGGAACCTCGACCGACAGCCGGAACCGGCCATCACGGACACCGGCCTCGGACGAGCCGGACACGGCTTCGGCCCGCTCGGCCACCCCGGCGAGCCCGGAGCCGCTCCCAAGGCCGGCGGCGCCGCGGACGCCGTCGTTGACGATCTCCAGCCGTATTCTCCCGTGCTGCCGGGAGAGCGTGATGGTGCAGGAGCCGGCCTCGCTGTGGCGCAGCAGGTTCGTGGTGCCCTCTCTGACGGCCCAGGCCAGGGCGCTCTGCGCGGACCCGGGCAGCGACCGCAGGTCGGCCACGTCGAGCCGGGTCTCCACGCCTGCGGCGCCGAGCAGGGCCGCGGCCCCGTCGATCTCCGTACGCAGCGACACGGCGTGCTGGTCCCGCGTGATCGCCCGTACGTCGTGCAGCGCGTGGCGGGCCACGCCGGTCAGGCTCTCGATCTCGGCGCGGGCGGCGACGGCGTCCCTGGTGAGCAGCCGCAGCGCCAGGTCGCCCTTGAGAGCGATCGCCGACAGGCTCTGGCCGAGCAGGTCGTGCAGGTCGCGCGAGACCCGGATCCGCTCCTCGCCGACGGCGGTCGCGGCCAGCTCGGTACGGGCGGCGTCCAGCTCGTTCAGCAGCCGGACCAGCCGGGCGCCACCGACCAGGGCCGCGGCGTACAGGCCGGTGACGACCACCGCGTACAGGCCGAGGAGGAGAGCCTGCGGGATCGTGCTCTGGCTCTGCAGCATCGTCAGCACCTCCCTGGTGGCGTTGGCCGTCAACTGCAGCGTGGCGGCCACCGCCAGCACCCACCCCCCGCGCAGCAAGGTCATCATCGAGGCGAGCGCGAAGATCCCGAGGGCTTCCCAGTTGGAGCCGAGCCACCAGATCGGCAGGTCCGCGAGCAGCACCAGCGCCGCGAGGCTCCAGGGCCAGCCCGCGGGACGCTCGCCCCGGGCCGCCGCGAGGCTGTGCCGCAGCTGGATCGCGCCGGCCGCGGCGGCCCCCAGGATCGCGGCGACCGGGTTGCCGGGCGGGCCGTCCATGCCGAGGATCGTGTAGACCGGCACCTGCAGGGTCAGCGGCACGTGCAGGGCGATCAGCGGCCAGTGCGGGTGCCGCAGCACCCAGCGGGGCGGGATGGACGCGGTCATGCCGGTATCTCGATCGTCTCGGCGGCCTCGCCGGTGCGCAGCTCCAGCCGTAGGCGGCCGTCCGTGGAGGTCACCGTGATCGTGCAGGAGGGTACGGCATCGGCGCGCAGCAGCCGGGTGACCGTCGCGCGCAGCGCGGCCCGGGACTGCGGGGCGATGGCGTCGGGGACGCCGCCGCGTGGAAGTTCGAGGCGGGTCTCGATGCCGGCCGCGGCCAGCAGGGTCGCGGCGGTCTCCAGCTCGGCGCGCAACGACGGCTGACGGTAGCCGCGTACGCGTTGCCTGGCGTCGGCGAGCGTACGTCTGGAGTCGTCGGCGAGCGCGGCCAGCTCGTCCGACAGATCCTCGGGCGCGGCTCCCCCGAGCCTGCGCCCGGCCTGTTCGCCGCGCGCCGCGATCGACTCCAGCGCGCGGCCGAGGCTCCGGCGCAGATCGTCGTCGAGGCGGCGGCGTTCCTGTGCCACCGCCTGCTGGGCAAGCAGTTCCCTGGCCGCCCGCAGCCGCGTCAGCGCGGCGGGGAGCCAGACCAGCAGCAGCAGCGCCGCGCTCCCGCCCAGCACCGAGAACAGCAGCCACGGCGCCGTCGTCCACGGCAGCCCCAGCGCGTAGGCGATCGGCGCCGCCGCGGCCGCCACCGTCACGTACACGATGTACGACCACGGCGCCGGCAGCACCAGCAGCGCCGACACCACCAGGGCCGCGTACGACCGCGGCCACATGTTCCCGGCCAAGGGAGTGGCGCCGAGGATGACGGCGGCCATCACGGCGAAGGTCCAGACGCCGGCCGGTGGCCGCCGCGCGTGTGCCGCGTACCAGACGTGGCGCAGGTGCAGCGGCAGGTACGTCACCACCGCCGCGAGGCTCCACAGCCCCGTGCGGGTGTCGTTGCCCATGTAGCCGAACGCCAGCATCACCTGCACCACCGGCAGCAGAGCACTGCAGGCGACCGCGCCGACCGGCGCCAGCCGGACGATGCGGTCGGATCGCCACAGCTCCGCCAATCCTCCCACCGCCCGTCCTCGCGTCCTGGCTGACCAGAGTAGAGGCCGCGGCCGGGTGCCGGATCCGGCGCGGGTGGGCGTCCTGGACGGGCCGGCATGGCGGCGACCTGGATCCGCTCCGATCGCGCGGCGGCGCAGGCGGGGGGCTAGAGCAACGGTGTCGTGACCGTTCAAGGGAGAGACGATGCGCACCACGAGCGTGAGGGGATCAGACTTCTCCGGCGTCGATGACCCGGCCGAGGTTGTCCAGCTCGTTGCCGCGGCCGGCCGTCAGGCGCTGGGTCCACTCCTCGTCGTGCATCGCGTCCATGGTCATGACGACGTGGACGCCGTCGCCGGTGGACTGGATCTCGACCACGGTGAGGAAGTCGTACGGCTCCACCCCCGGGATGAAGTCGGCCAGCGAGGTGTAGGAGAGCCGCGTGGGCTCGTCCACCTCGACGAAGGTCTTGCGCGACTCGGTGCTCAGCGGCAGCCCGGCGCCCTCCATGAACGCGATCTGCTCGGGCGCGGTCGCGGTCATCGTGTAGATCAGCTCGCCGCCGGGCCGCAGGTCCAGTTTCCCGACGTTGACCGTGAAGCCGTCGGGCGACCACCAGGACTCGATGCCGGCACTGGTGGTCCACAGGCGCCACACGTGCTCGGGCGTGGTCGCGTAGGTGCGCTCGATCCGGACGGTCTTGGCCACGGGTGAGACGGTCATGATTGCTCCCTTTGAGGTGCGGTTACGCGAACGATCCTCCTCGTGAGGGCCCGTGGCAGACAGATGTAAATGTCACGAGACAGGTGATGAGTTCCGGGCCGGCCGGGCGGTGCGCCCGCCCGGCTCCGACCACTCGTGGCCGCCGAACCCGCGGATCCTGGGCAGCCCGCCGGCGGCGGCCTGCGGACGGCACCCGGGACGCTCGATCATTCTCGCTTACGGCCTGCTCCCTTATTCACTGCGGGCCGCCGTCCGGCGGGTCGGCCGCGCTGAGGCGCAGGATCGGGTCGAGCAGGCCCGGGAAGCGGTCGCTCAGATCGTCGGCGCGCGGCCGGATCCGCCGGTGCCGGCCGTCGACGGTCATGGTGATCAGCCCGGCCTCGCGCAGGATCCGCCAGTGGTTGGACAGCGTCGACAGCGGCACGTCCAGGCCGTCGGCGAGAGCGGAGCAGGTCGACTCGGGGTTGTCCCAGGCCCGCCGTACCAGCTCCAGGCGCACCGGATCGCCGAGCGCGTGGAGGACTGGCGCGAGCGTCAACGACTCGCGCGCCGGCTGGGGTAGCGGTCGCATGCCCTCCACAATACAACGCTTCGACACTTCGGAATTATCGAACTATGGTGTGCCAGAGCATCCGCCCCATGAGAGGGAGCAGCTTTGACCGCACACGGAAGCACGCACCGGACAGCGTTACTCGCAGTGGCCTGCCTGGGCCAGTTCATGGTGCTGCTCGACAGCACGATCGTCGGCGCGGCGCTGCCCGACATGCAGCAGCGGCTGCACACCCAGCTGACCGGCCTGCAATGGATCGTCGACGCCTACGTGCTGCTGGTCGCCATGCTGTTGCTGTCCGGCGGCGTCTTCGCCGACCGCTTCGGTCGCAAGCGGGTGTTCCTGGCCGGCGTCGTGGTGTTCACCGTCGCGTCCGTGGTGTGCTCCGTCGCACCCTCGCTCGGCTGGCTGATCGCCGGTCGGGTGGTGCAGGGCATCGGGGCCGCGGCGCTGAGCCCCGCCTCGCTGGCCCTGCTCGCCGCCGCGTATCCCGTTCCGCAGGAACGGGTCAAGGCGATCGGGCTGTGGGCCGGATTCAGCGGGATCGGCCTGGCCGCCGGACCGTTGGCCGGCGGCATCCTGGTGGACGCCTTCGGCTGGCCCGCCATCTTCCTCGTCAACGCGCCCATCGGCGCGATCCTGCTGCTGGTCGGTATGCGCGTCCTGAGCGAGTCCCGCAATCCGAACGCGCCGGCGATCGACCTCCCGGGGACGGTCCTGTCCGTGCTGGGCGTGGGAGCGCTGACCTTCGGGCTGATCGAGGGCGGCTCCCGTGGCTGGACCTCGCCGGTGATCCTGGGCACCTTCGCCGCCGCGGTGGCGATCCTCGCCGTCTTCGTCGTCGTCGAAGGACGTGGTGCGACGCCGATGCTGCCGCTGCGGCTGTTCCGGCAGAGGCTGTTCACGGTGTCCAACACGGCGATGGTCGTGGTGGGTTTCGCGCTCATGGGTTCGTCCTTCTTCTTCTCCCAGTTCTTCGTGTACGTCCAGGGCAGTTCGGTTCTACTGGCCGGCCTGCAGACCCTGCCCGCCTCGCTCGCCATGGTGATCGTCAGCCCGTTCGCGGGCCGGTTCGCGGCCAGGTACGGCTTCCGGATCGTGGTCACCATCGGCCTGGCGCTGGCCGGGCTGGGGCTGCTGGCGCTGGGCTTCGTGCACGCGGACACCGGCTACGGGAACGTGTGGTGGCGGCTGGCCATCGTCGGCATCGGGTTCGCCCTGACCATGTCCCCGCTGACCGGCGCCGCCATCCAGGCGGTCAGCCCGCAGGAGGGAGGCCTCGCGTCGGGCATCAGCAGCACCACCCGGCAGATCGGCGCGGTGCTCGGCGTGGCGGTGCTCGGAGCCGTCGTCCGCACCCAGGAGGCCGGCGGCGCGTCCTTCGAGGCCGGCCTCGACAGCGCCTTCGTCGCGGCCGGCGTCGTCACCCTGGCCGGCGCCGTGTTCACCGGCCTGTGGCTGGTGAGGTCCAGGCCCGCGGAAGTCTCCACGCCGCAGGCGCCCACCGTCACGACACCGTCCGGATGAGCCGTCAGCCGGCCCCGCTCGGTCCCGGTCAGGAGAGCTAACCTGCGAGGACTCTGTCCCAGTCGACCGTCTTGGCCCACTCGGCGTAGCTGCGCCATCGCACGGCGGGGTACCGTACGCCACCACCACGTGACCGCGCTGCAGAGGCAGGTCGGCGACGGCGCCGCCCGCGATCAGCAATTCCGGGATCTCAACCGCGGTTGAGGTCAAGCACGGACGAGGTTCTCGAAGTAGGCGGCGCTCTCCGCGTCCTCCGGGTAGTACGACTCGATCGCGATCTCGTCCAGCGTGATGTCCAGCGGGGTGCCGAACGTCGTGGTGGTCGAGAACAGCCGCAGTTCCCGTCCGCCGAAGTTGAAGATCATCGGGATCACGACCTCGGACTCGACGGGGTGGCCCGCGTCCTCGGAGCCGGGCGCCAGCAGCTCCTCGTAGAGCGCGGTGAGCTCGGGGTCGGGGGCGGTGGCGAGCTGACGCGCGATCCGGGTACGGAGCACCACGCGCATCTCGGCCAGATTGACGATCCGAGGGGCGAACCCGCGCGGGTCCAGTCCCAGGCGCAGCATGTTGATCGGCGGCCGCAGCAGATCGGGGGCGACGTCCGCGAGGAACGGGCCGAGAGCGCGGTTGGTCATCACGATGTTCCACCGGCGGTCGATGACCAGCGCCGGGTACGGCTCGTGTGCGCGGAGCACCCTCTCGACCGCGCCCCAGGCCGCCGACAGCGCGTCCCCGCCGAGCGGCCGCTCGGCGTAGCGGGGTGCGAAGCCGGCGGCCAGCAGCAGCCGGTTGCGCTCACGCAACGGCACCTCGAGCTGATCCGCGAGCCGGAGGATCATGTCGGCGCTCGGGTTGGACTTGCCGGTCTCCACCAGGCTGACGTGACGAGCCGAGACGTCGGCGGCGATCGCGAGATCGAGCTGGCTGATTCGCCGCCGATGCCGCCACTGCCGCAACAGCTCCCCGACCGTGTACATGCCCGCCGATGCTACTCCTCGTGGCGCCGGGCGCCATGAAATGCGAGTTCATCGACAACCGTGGGCAACGGTCGAAACACTGCCGCCATGACTACGCAGAACCTGACCACAGACAACAAGAGCATCGTCCAGCGGGCGCTGACGGCACTGGTCGCGACGGGCGACGTCGATGCGCTCGCGCCGTTGCTGAGCGAGGACTTCGTCCATCACCGGCCGGGTCCGACCTCGTCGACCAAGGCGGAATGGCTCGCCGCCGTGCGCGCCGCGCTCGGCCCGCTCGCCGGCATGCAGGTGGAGATCCATCACGTGCTGGCCGAGGGTGATCACGTCGTGATGTACTCGCGACGCCGGCTCCCCGGTGCCGGGCCGGAGATCGCGGTCGTCGACATCTGGCGGTTGGACGACGGGCTGATCGCCGAGGCGTGGGAGATCATCGAGCCGGTGGCCCAGGTGGCCGCCAATCTGGTGTGGTGGGAGTCCGCCTGAGCGATCAGCGGCGGCGTAGCGACGGGTCGAGCAGGGAAGGCGGGGTGTCGTACTTCTCCTCCGGGGCCAGGTCGACGCCGGGCGCGACGATCGTGTCGATGGCGTCGAGCACGTCGGCGGAGAGCACCGTGTCGGCGGCGGCGAGGTGCGAGCGCAGGTGGTCCAGCGTGCGGGGGCCGATGATCGCGCTGGTCACGGCCGGGTGCGCGGTCACGAAACCGAGCGCGAGCTGGATCATCGTCAGCCCGGCCGCGTCGGCGACCTTCGCCAGTCGCTCGACCGCGTCGAGCCTGGTGCGGTTGGACGGGATGGAGGTGTCGAAGCGCCGCGGCATGAACGCCGAGCGGTTGGTGGCGATCTCCCGGCCCTGCCGGATCGCGCCCGACAGCCAGCCCGAGGCCAGCGGGCTCCACACCAGCACGCCGAGCCCGTACTGCTCGGTCACGGGCAGGACGTGGCTCTCGATACCGCGCTGCAGGATCGAGTAGCTGGGCTGCTCGGTGACGTAACGGCTCAGGTGGTGTTCGCGGGCGGCCCATTGGGCCTGGACGACGCGGTGGGCGGGGAAGGTCGAGGAGCCGAAGTAGCGGATCTTCCCCGCGCGCTGCAGGTCGGTCAGGGCCGACAGCGTCTCCTCGTCGCTGGTCGTCGGGTCCCACCGGTGGATCTGGTAGAGATCGACGTGGTCGACGCCGAGGCGGCGCAGGCTGTTGTCCAGCTCGGTGACCAGCCAGCGGCGCGAGCCGCCCTGATGGTTGCGCTCCTCGCCCATCGGCAGGCTCGCCTTCGTGGCCAGCACGATGTCGTCGCGGCGGCCGGCGATGGCCTTGCCGACCATCTCTTCCGACTCGCCGTCGCTGTACATGTCGGCGGTGTCGATGAGGTTGACCCCGGCTTCGAGGGCGGCGTCGACGATGGCGGTGGCGTCGTCCTGGGTGGTGCGTCCGATCCTGCCGAAGTTCATCGCGCCGAGCACGAGCGAGCTGACCTGCACACCGGTACGGCCCAAGGTGCGGTACTGCATGACTGTGTTTCCTCCTGGATTAAACGGAACCATGTTCCGATAAAGATAGGGAATGTGGTTCCGTTTTGGCAACTTGCCTGTGCTGTGCATGCGGAACTGGTTTCCGGAAAGTGCGGTGTTGACCTTCCCCTAGGGTGAAGCCGCAGCATCGTCGGTACCGGCCACGGTGGCCGGGACGAGGAGGAATGGTGCGGCTGCTGACGATCGGGGCGTTCGCTCGGGCCGCGCGGTTGTCGCCGAAGGCCCTGCGGCTCTACGACCAGCTCGGGTTGCTGCGACCGGCCGCGGTGGACGGCGAGTCCGGATACCGGTTCTACGACCCGGGACAGCTGGAGCGGGCCCGGTTGATCGCCTGGCTGCGGCGGCTGGGCATGCCGCTGGCACGCATCCGGCGGGTGTGCGACCTGCCGGCGGGCGCGGCGGCCGAGGAGATCGCCGGCTACTGGCAGCAGGTGCTGGCCGAGACCGCCGCCCGTGGAGAGCTGGCCACGTTCCTCGTCGACTATCTGTCGGGGAGGGGAAGCACCGTGGAAGAGACGGCGACGATGCTGGGGATCCGTTACGCGGCCCGGTCGGAGTCGGGCCTGGTGCGTACGAGCAACCAGGACACCGCCTACGCCGGCCCCCGGTTGCTGGCGGTGGCCGACGGGGCCGGCGGGACGGGCGGGGACCTGGCGAGCGCGGCGGCCGTCGACGCGCTCAAACCGCTGGAGACGCTGGCCGTACCGGCCGAGGACCTGCTCGGCGCGCTCGCCGAGGCGGTCGGAGAAGCCGAGCGGGCCATCGGGGAGATCGCCGCCTCGACGCCGTCGGGTGAGGCGGTGACCACGTTGACCGCGCTGCTGTGGTCGGGGTCGCGGCTGGCGCTGGTGCACATCGGTGACACCCGGGCGTACCTGGTGCGGGACGGCGAGCTGTTCCAGATCACCCATGACCACACCTATGTGCAGGGGCTGGTCGACGAGGGCCGGTTGACCGTGGAGGAGGCCGCCTCGCATCCGCAGCGCGCGCTGCTCGCACGAGCGCTGACCGGTACGGGCGGGGCCCGGCCGGAACTGTCGCTGCACGCCGCCGCGGCCGGCGACCGGTACCTGCTGTGCTCCGACGGGCTGTCCACCGTCGTCCCGGCCGGAGCGCTGCGCGCGGCGCTGACCGGGCCCGGCGCCCCCCAGCAGGTGCTCGACGAGCTGGTGGCGCTGGCGTACGCCGCCGGCGCCCCCGACAACATCGCCTGCGTCGTGGCCGACGTGGTGAGCCTGGACGCCGATGAGGCCGGACGATGATCACCTCAACGGCCCGGTCGCTCGGCGCCTACACCGTCGACCGCCGCCCGCTGGCCATCGCGGCCTACCGGCGCTTGTGGGTGTCATCGGCGGTTTGCGCCGTCGGTGGTTCGTTCAGCGTGGTCGCCGTGCCGGCGCAGCTGTTCACGGTGACCGGCTCCTCGGCGGCCGTGGGCGTGGCGGGGGCGGTGTCGTTCGTCGCGCTGGTGGTGGCGGCGTTAGGGGCGGGCGCGCTCGCCGATGTCATGGACCGGCGAAAGGTGCTGCTGGCGGCCCACTGCGGCCTGGCGCTCACGTACGTGGCCTTCTGGACGCAAGCCGTGCTGGGCGGACGTTTCGTCCCCATCCTGATGGTGCTGGTCGCCTGCCAGGGACTGTCCTTCGCCGCGATCATGACCACGATGGGCGCCGTGGTGCCCCGCCTGGTCCCGGTCGAGCTCCTGCCGGCGGCCAACAGCCTCAGCTCCCTGACCCGCTACGCCGGGTCGATCCTCGGGCCGGTGCTGGCCGGCGCCTTGATACCGGTGGTCGGGCTCGGTGCGCTGTACCTGTTCGACGCCGTCGCGCTGCTGGCCGTCGTGTGGGCGGTCGTCAAGCTCCCGCCGCTGCCGCCCCGACCCCACCCGGCCACGCAG
The DNA here is from genome assembly GCF_053603495.1 of Nonomuraea sp. NPDC004186. Lineage (NCBI taxonomy): Bacteria > Bacillati > Actinomycetota > Actinomycetes > Streptosporangiales > Streptosporangiaceae > Nonomuraea > Nonomuraea sp. NPDC004186. The sequence continues at coordinate 65,878 of NZ_JBSGFQ010000009.1, forward strand.
CGCCGGTCGGCGGCCGGGTTCCGGTATCTGGCGGCCAGCCGGCTGCTGGTGGCGGTGCTCCTGGTGGACCTCGCGGCGATGGTCTTCGGCATGCCGACGGCCCTGTTCCCGGAGCTCGCCCAGCAGACCTACGGCGGGCCCGCGGGAGGCGGCGTTGAGCTGGGGCTGCTGTACGCCGCCTATCCGGCCGGGGTGGTCACGGCCGGGCTGATGTCGGGCACGTTCACCCGGGCCCGACGCCACGGCGCGCTCATGGCGGCGGCCGCCGCGGCGTGGGGCATCACCGTGGCGCTCCTCGGGCTGGCCGCCCAGCTGTGGCTCGCCCTGGTGGCGCTCGTCCTCGGTGGCGCGGTCAACTTCGTGCTGAGCACCTTCCGCAACGCCATCACACAGGCGCACACCCACGACTCCATGCGCGGCCGGATCCAGGGCTCGCTCACCGTCGTCCTCTTCGGCGGCCCGCACCTCGCGAACCTGCTGCACGGGGCCGCCACCTCGATCCTCGATCATCGGCTGGTGATCTGCGTCGGCGGGCTGCTCACCACGGTGACCGTGGCCGTGGTCGCATGGGCCCTGCCGGAGCTGCGCAACTACACCGCCGGCCCCTGAGAGGCGACCGAGACGACGTGGCGGACGGACGACGGGTCGTCGATGAGGTCGAGCATGCAGTGGGCCACGTCGGCGCGGGTGGTGCTGAGCCCTCCTCTGATGTTGAGGTCCCGTGCGGTCCGGTACTGACCGGGCCGCTCGGTGTCGAGCAGCCGGGAGGGTCGCACGATGGTCCAGTCCAGGTCGGAGGCGCGCAGCAGCTCCTCGGCCCGGGCCAGGTCGGTGTAGGACTGGCGGAACAGGCGTTGCACGATGAGCGGCTTGAGCACGTACCGGGTGAAAAAGCCGTCGCCCGCGTCGGCGACCAGACCGCTGGCGCTGACCAGCAGCATGCGGCGGGCCTGCGCCTGGGTCATGGCCTGGATGATCGAGGTGGTGCTGGCGCTGTGGACGGTGGTGGGGCCGCGATCGCGCGTGCCCATCGCGGACAGCACGGCCCCGCAGCCCTTGACCGCCGGGAAGATGGCGTCCGGGTTCATCACGTCGGCCTCGACGACGTCCAGCCGCCCGCGCAGTTCGGCGGGCAGCCGGGACGCGTCGCGTACGACGGCGGTGACCTCGTGGCCGAGACCGAGGGCCTGGCGCAGGAGCTGCAGGCCGATGCCGCCGGTCGCGCCGAAGACCGCGAGTCTCATCAGTGTCGCCCCTCTCGGTAGGTGAGTATTCACTCACCCTACCTCGCGGGGACGGATCAGGCGAAGACCGTGCCCGCCTCCGTGAACAGGGCATTCAGCGCCCGCATGCCGCGCCACGCCTTCGTCAGGCCGAACTGGGCGGAGAAGCGCACCACGGCACGCGCCTCCTCCGGCGTGGCGCCCGCCTTCAGGGCCCGCGTCACGTGGACGCGGAAGCTCTCCTCCAGCGTCTGGAAGAGCACGTCGACGGTCATGGTCGCGAACGCGCGCTCGCGAACGGTCAACCGCCGCATCCCCGCGCGCATGCGCGACTGCAGGTCCATGTAGTCGGCGAAGGCGGGGTCGAGATTGCGTACGGCCTGCCGGGTCGGCGCGGGGATCGGGCTGGTCAGCCCGTCGGCGTCGATCGGGTGCCCGTCGCCCGTGGGGCCGGGCAGGCCCTGCTCGCGTTCGATGTCGACCAGGCGGGCCAGCGCCGACAGGGCCGCCGGGTAGCCGCTGTCGTAGGCGATGAAGCGCAGGAGTTCGCGCAGGTCGTCGGCGGACAGCCCGTTCTCGTACGCCATCGCCACGTGCGCCTCGAAAGGCAGCCCGAGGGTCTGCTGGCAGACGTCGCCGACCAGGGACAGCAGGATTTTCTCCCGCATGGACAGCTCGGTGATCTCCTCCCAGATCATGCGGTCGGTGGCCTCGCTCATCTCCGCGAACACCGGGTCGAGCGTCTTGGCGTGGACTTTCATCGATGCTCCTCGATAACTGTACGGCTGTAGCGCTACGACTGTAGTGCAACGCCCGTCTCGTTACAATGGCTCCCATGAACGTGACCAACCCCCGCTCCCGGGGCCGCAACCCCCGAGGCCAGGGCGAGCGGCTGCGCGAGGACATCGTCACGGCCGCCCTACGGCTGCTCGACGAGCTCGCCGACGACCAGGCCCTGTCGATGCGCGCGGTCGCGCGGGAGGTCGGCATCGCCGCCACCTCCGTCTACATCCACTTCGCCGACCGCGACGCCCTCGTCCTGGCCGCTCTGGAGCAGTGCCACCGCGACCTCGTACGCGCCCTCGACCAGGCCGAGACCGCCGCCGACCCGGTGGCGCGCCTACGCGCCCGCCTGCTCTACCTGGGCGACTGGGTACGCCGGCACCCGGGCCTGTACAAGGTCCTCCACGAGAGCACGCTCAACCAGCGGGCCAGCATGGAGTTCAAGCAGGAGCTGGGCGAGCGCACCACGGCCGCGGTGCGGCGCTGCATGGACGCCGGGCTCGCCGCCCCCGGCGACGCCGCGGAGGTCTCGCTCGACCTCCGGGCGGCGGTGCACGGGGCCGTGTCGATGCGGGTCAACCAGCCCGACCTGCCCTGGCCGCCGCTGGAGGCGCAGATCGACCGGTTCCTGATCAAGCTGGCCGGGATCTCTCTGGGTTAGACGCTTTGATCTCCCGGGCCGCCGGGTGATAAAAGGTTGATTGGTGCGATTCCAAGGTGCGGCGGTGACAGCCCGCCGGTTCTGCCGGTTCCGGCGGGACGACTCGGTGCGACTCCGGGCCACGCGGTGACACCCCGCCACCTCTCGGGCCTGTCCGGCCCCTGGTTCCCGCTGTCGAGAGGTGGTGTCGCATGTTCACCGGAAATATCCAGGAAATCGGCACGGTGGTGGCCGTCGACGAGGCGCGCATCGCGGTCAGTGCCCCCGGGGCCGCCGCCGGCGCGCCGGGTTCGATCTGCCTGAACGGCGTGGGCCTGACCGTCCTCAGGACCGCGCACGAGACGCAACCGCTGGAGGCCGGGCTGTCGGCGGAGACGCGGCGCAGATCGACCCTCGACCAGATCAGGCCGGGCACGCGGGTCAACGTGGAGACCCCGTTGACGCTGGGCGACCCGCTCGCCGGTCACCTGGTCCAGGGCAACGTGGACGCCGTGGGCAAGATCGTGCGGATCGATGACGAGGGGGTCGCACGGCGCTTGTGGATCAAACCGCCCGAGCGCTTCCTCTCGCTGGTCGTCGCGAAGGGGCAGATCGCGGTCGACGGCGTCAGCCTCACCGTCGCCGAGGTGGCCCGCGACCGGTTCTCGGTGGCGCTGATCCCGCTGACGCTGCGGGCCACCACGCTGTCGGAGCTGTCCGTCGGCGATCGGGTGAACCTGGAGCCCGACCTGGTCGTCCGCCTGGCCCGCCGCCGCCTGCCCGACCTGGCGAAGTCGGTGACCGAGGTGGTCGCGGCACTTCCCTGGGCCGGACGGCTCTCGGGCGCGCGCGGCGTGCAGCAGGCGCTCACGCAGCTCGCCGCCGGAGGAGCCGTGGTGATCTGGGACCCCGAGCGGGAGGGCGAAGGCGACGTGGTGTTCGCGGGGGCCCGGCTGCGCCCGGAGGCGTTCACGTTCCTGCTCACCCAGGTGTGCGGCCATCCGACCGTGCCCTGCGCGCCCGAGGTCCTCGACCGGCTGGAGATCGGCCCCGTCCCCGGCCCCGGCGACCGGCACGGCACCCGCCCGCACATCCCCGTGGACCTGGCCTCCGGGACCGGCACCGGGGTGTCGGCCGCCGAACGCGCCGCGACCGTGCGCCGCCTGGCCCATCCGGACGCCAGGCCGGCCGACTTCCTGCGGCCGGGACACGTCTTCCCGCTCGCCGCCCGCCCCGGAGGGCTGGCCGAACGCGCCGGACACACCGAGGCCACCGTGGCCATGTGCGTGGCGGCCGGGCTGCCGCCCGTCGGGGTGTGCTGCGAGGTCATGAACCCCGACGGCACCATGGCCGGCGCCGCCGACCTGGAGATCGCCGCCCTGCGCTGGGGCCTGCCCCTGCTGGACGTGTCCGACCTCGGGAAGCACCTGTGACCGCCAATCCGTACGAGTCGATCGGGCTCGGCTACTCCCGCCACCGCCGCCCCGACCCCCGGATCGCCGGCCTGATCGACCAGGCCCTGGGGCCCGCCCGGACGGTGGTCAACGTGGGCGCCGGGACCGGCTCCTACGAACCGCGCGGCCGGCAGGTCACCGCCGTGGAGCCGTCCACGGTGATGATCGAGCAGCGTCCTCCCGGCTCCGCGACGGTCGTCCAGGGCTATGCCGAGTCCCTGCCCTTCCCCGACCGGTCGTTCGACGCCGCGATGGCGATCCTCACCGTCCACCACTGGACCGACGCGGCCGCGGGCCTCGCCGAGCTGCGCCGGGTGTCCGCCCGGCAGGTCGTCCTCACCTGGGATCCCGCCGTCACGGCACGATTCTGGCTGGTCGCGGAGTACCTCCCGGAGATCGCCGAAGCCGACGCCCGGCTTGCCGCCCTCGCGGTGGTCGAGACCCACCTCCGGCGTGACGGAACGCCGGTGACCGTCGTCCCGGTCCCGGTGCCGGCCGACTGCACCGACGGGTTCCTGGGCGCGTACTGGCGACGCCCGCACTGCTACCTCGACCCGCAGGTCCGCGCCGCCATCTCCGCGCTGGCGACCCTCGACCAGGAGCGGGTCGAGCGCGCGATGCGGCGCCTCGCCGCCGACCTCGCGACCGGGCGCTGGAACGAACGCCACCGGGCTCTCCTCGACGCCGACACGCTCGACCTCGGCTACCGCCTGGTGACAACGTCCAGCACGGCCACCGCCTGATGATGGTCGGCGATCAGGCAGGTACGCAGAGGGCCGTCCCAAGCGGTCGAGACGCCGGCTCGCGGGTCCGAATCCCAGGAGGCCCCGGTCAGGTCCGCTTGCGGCACGCCACCGCTGCCTTGATCGCCGCCGAAGTCCGGAGAATGTCCGGTCACTGACCTGGTCAGGCGCGCTTCCGCAAGCCACAATCAGTGCGGTGTTTCGCCCCTGATCATCGACACCGACCGGCGGCCGGCATTGAGTGACCTGGCCCCCGAACTTCGGCAAGATCACAAAGCACTTGGAGGTGCAGCGATGGACACACCCGCGTATGTGAAGGCCGTTGTCGAGCAGACGGGCACCTTTGCCGATTGGGTGCACGGCAGGGATGCGGCGGCCCCGGTGCCGACATGTCCGAAGTGGACGCTGGCCGATCTTGTCGACCATGTCGGCGGGACACAGCGTATGGTCGCCATGCTCGTGGGTGAGCAGATGACCGAGCCGAGCAGGGCGTTCGCCGGCTACGTTCCGGGTCCGGCCGATTCGGGCCAGTGGCGCGCCTGGCTGAACGACGGCGCGGCCGAGGCGAGACAGGCGTTCGCATCGGTCGCCGATGACACGCCGGTGTGGGATCCGTCGGGCGGCGCCGCAGGCGTGCCGTTCTGGTCACGTCGGTTGTTCGCCGAGGCTTGCGTGCATCGCGCGGACGCGGCTGCGGCACTCGGCATGCCGTTCGAGTTGGCTCCGGAGCTTGCCGTTGCGGCCCTCGAGGACTGGCTGGACACGATGGCGTCCCGCGGCTATTGGGAGAACAGGGCGGGCTTCGCCGATGCGATGCGCGGGGGCGGTCAGACTCTGCACTTCCACGCAACCGACGCGCCTGGGGAGTGGGTGGCACGCCGGGAACCGGACATGGTCGTGCTGGAGCGCACGCACACCAAGGCGGACGTCGTGGTACGCGGCCCAGCCGTCGAGCTCCTGCTCGTGATCAGCAGGCGTCGCCCACTGGATGCGGCTCCCACGCTGGAATTGCAGGGGGATCGGGCGCTGCTCGACCACTGGATCGAACACATGGACTGGGTCACCGACGGCTGACCCACGGTGGTGGGGCCTGCTCCTCGAAGTCACGGCAAATGTCCACTGGGGTGATCTGTCGAGCGCAAGCCCCGTGGAAGGCGGAGGGTGGCGACGGCGCCGCCGCCGGGGGCGTTGGCCAGGGTCAGGTCGGCGCCGATGACCTGGGCCTGGCCCAGCGCGATCGTCAGCCCGAGGCCGTGGCCGCGGCCGCGTTCGGCGGCGCCCGTGCGGAAGCGCGTCGGGCCGTCGGCGAGGAGCTCAGGAGGGAAGCCCGGCCCCCGGTCGCGGACCTCGATCACGTGGTCCCGGACCGTGATCTCCACCGGGGGCGCACCGTGGCGGTGGGCGTTGAGGACGAGGTTGGCGAGGATGCGGTCCAGGCGGCGCGGGTCGGTCTCGGCCACCGGATGACCCGAGGCCGTCACGCGGGTCTCGACCCCCACCCGGGCCGCGGACTCCTCCGCCACCTCGGCCAGCGGCACCCGTACGCGCTCGGCGACCTCGGCGCCCGTGTCCAGCCTGGAGACCTCCAGCAGGTCCTCCACCAGCGAGCGCAGCACCCGGACCCGGTCGCGTACCAGATCGGTGGCCTCGCTCTCCTCCAGCAGCTCGACCGCGGCGACCAGGCCCATCAGCGGGGTCCGCAGGTCGTGGGCAACATCGGCGGTGAAGCGCTGCTCGGCCAGCAGCCGGTGCTGCAGGCTCGCCGCCATGGAGTCCACGGCGGTGGAGATGTCAGAGATCTCGTCGCGCCCGCCCCACCGGGAGAGGCCCCGGCGGTCCGCGGCGACGCGGGCGTCCAGGTCGCCGTCCGCGATCCTGCGGGCGGTGGCGGCGACCCGGCGCAGGCGCCGGTTGGCCAGCTCGGCAATGCCCATCGAGACCGGCAGCACCACGGCGAGCGCGGTCAGCGCGGCCCGGACCATGGCTCGGTCGAGGGCACTCAGCCCGCGCATGTCCGAGGTCATGTCGACCTTCGGGGCGGCCACGAGCCCATCGCCCACCGGCTGTGCCGCCCACATCCACCGCTGTTCGGCCCGCAGGTCGTCGTACCAGGTGGCGGGTGACTCGACGGCCAGCCGCGCGCGCAGGGTCGGGGGCAGCTCGTCCACACTCATGATCGACTCGGTGTACGGGACCAGCCCCTCCTCGGGAGGAGCGTCCCTGCGGTGCTTGTCGGCGACCTCCGCGGCCGACACCAGCGCCCGCTCCTCGCCCAGCCGCATCGTGCGCTCGAGCGTCGTGCGGTGGACCAGGATCCCGACCACGGTCACGATCGCGCAGCAGGCCAGCGTGATCAGTGCCGCCAGCTTCCAGCGCAGCGAGCCCAGCATCACGACCTGCGCAGCTTGTAGCCGAACCCGCGCACCGTCTCGATCCGGTCCGTGCCGATCTTCCTGCGCAGCCGCTGCACGCAGAGGTCGACCACGCGGCTGTCGCCGTCCCAGCCGTAGTCCCACACGTTACGCAGCAGCGTGGCGCGCTCCAGCACGATCCCCGGATTGGCGGCGAACTCCAGCAGCAGGCGCAGCTCGGTCGGCGCCAGTTCGACCAGCCGCCCGCCGAGCCGCACCTCCAGCGCCGCCGGGTCCACCGTCAGCTCCCCGAACGTCAGCACGCCCGATGAAGGGGCAGGAGCAGTGGTACGGCGCATTAGCGACCTGATCCGGGCCACCAGCACCGGGATGTCGACCGGCTTGACCACATAGTCGTCGGCACCGGCCTCCAGGCCCGACACCACGTCCAGCGAGTCGCCGCGCGCCGACATCATCAGGATCGGCACCTGGCTGGACTCCCTGACCCTGCGGCACAGGCCGATGCCGTCCAGGCCGGGCAGCATCACATCCAGCAGCAGGAGGTCGTGGCCGCCCGCCCGGGCCGCCTCCAGGCCGCTCAGCCCGTCGGCGACGGTGGTCATCCGGTAGCCGTAGCGCTCCAGGGCCAGGCCGAGGGACTCACGGATCACCGCGTCATCTTCGACGAGCAGCAGAGATGTCATGAAAGGGCACCATATCTAGCGAAGTGCGTTGACCGGTTCCATGCGAGCGGCGCGCAGGGCCGGGTAGAGGCCCGCGAGCAGCCCGACGACGGCACCGGCGGCAGGCGCCATGAGGGCCAGCCGTACGTCCATGACGGGCGTCCACTGCTTGACGGCGCAGACCGCGACGATCACGACGATCCCTCCGGAAGCGCCGATGACGCCGCCGGTCAGGCCGGTGAGGGTGGACTCCAGCAGGAACTGCGCGGCGATGTGGCGGCGGGCGGCGCCGAGGGCGCGGCGCAGGCCGATCTCGGCGACGCGCTCCATCACGGTCACCAGCGTGACGTTGGCGATGCCGACCGCGCCGACCACCAGGGAGACCAGCCCGAGGATCAGGAAGAGGGCGTCGACGTCGCCTTCCACCGCATCGCGGGCCCTGGTGGGGCTGGGCGGCGAGCCGACCTGGAGGAGTGCCTCGTTGCCGGGGCTGAGCGCGGCCGGGGCCTGCCTGGCGATCAGTTCCGCGGCGCCGAGGCCGGTGTTGATCAGGACCCGGCTCACGGTGCTCAGGCCGTAGCGCCTGCCGACCGACGGCGGCAACATGACCGCGCTCGCGAGGCCCTTCTCGCGTCGCAGGTCGCCGAGGACGCCGATGACGGTGTACGCCTGCGCGCCGATGAAGACGGCCGGAGCCCGGCTCAGCCGGGTGATGCCCAGCAGCTCGGCCGCGTGCAGGCCCAGCACGACGACCTTGTCCCCGCGGGCGATGTGCCCGGCGTCGAAGTAGCGGCCCTCGATCATCCTGCCTTTGACCGCGGCGGGCAGGTCAGGGCTGCTGGAGACCACGGTCAGGGTCTGGTCGGTGACCCGGGTGGGGTCCACGATGTCGTTGGAACGGACGCTGAGGTTGGCGCTCTGCTTCGACTCGGCGAGGGCGGCGGCGGAGACCACCCCGCGCAGCCGGGTCACCCGGCCGATGTCGGCCCAGTCGACCAGGGGGAACGGGTTCTCCGGGACCTCGACCGTGACGGAGGTGGCGGTGAGCTCGTCGAAGCGGCCGACGATCTGGTTGCCCGCCGTCGCGGCGACGCCCAGGGTGACCACGAGCGTGGTGATGCCCAGCACCGTGCCCAGCGTGGTCAGCGCCGAGCGCACCGGGCGGGCCAGCAGCCCGGCCACGGCCTCGTTCAGCAGATCGCGAGGGTGCACCTCTACTCCTCCGTGAGGACGCCGTCGGTGATGCGCACCCGGCGCGCGGCCCGGTCGCTCACGTCGGTCTCGTGAGTGATGACCACGATGGTCATCCCCTGGGCGCGCAGCTCGTCGAACAGGTCGAGCACGGCGTCGGTGTTCCTGCTGTCGAGGTTGCCGGTGGGTTCGTCGCACAGCAGCAGCGACGGTTCGCCCATGAGGGCGCGGGCGATGGCGGCGCGCTGCCGCTCACCGCCGGACAGCCTGCCGGGCAGGAAGTCCACCCGGTGCGACAGCCGTACCCGCTCCAGGGCCCGCAGCGCGCGTTTCCGCCGCCCCGCGCGCGGTGCCGCGCCGTAGACCTCGGCCAGCATGACGTTCTCCAGCACGCTGCGGTGCGGCAACAGGTGGAAGGACTGGAAGACGAAGCCGATCCGGCTGCCGCGGATGGTGGTCCGCGCACCATCCTTCAAGGTGGTGGTCTCGATGCCGTCGAGCCGGTAGCTGCCGCTGGTCGGCCGGTCGAGCAGGCCGAGCGTGTTGAGCAGCGTGGACTTCCCGGACCCCGAGGGGCCAACTATGGCGACATAATCCGATTTTTCAACTCTTAGGGTGATGGCGGAGAGCGCTCTGACGGGAGGGTCGGCGGGGAACTCCTTGGTCAGGCCGTCGAGCAGGATGACCGGCTCAGGCACTGTTGATCACCACCAGGTCGCCCGGCTTGAGCTCGCCGGTCACCTCCACGGCCCCGTCGGCGGACAGGCCGGTGCGTACCTCGACCTCCTTGGTCCGGTCGGGCGCGATCTCCACCTGCACCCGGGCCCGGCCGTCCGCGGCGGTGACGACCGCCGCGGCGGGGACCACGAGCACCTCCCGGTCGGTGGCGCCGATGGTCACGCGAACCGTGACGGGCGCGCCGGCGAGCTTCTTGAGGCCCTTCATCGACGTGGGAGTGATCGTCACCGGCACGGCGCCCTTCGCGTCGCGTCCGCCGAGGGAGGTCACCGTGCCGGGGACGGTCTTGCCGGCCTCGGTCTCGATGCTCGCGTTCAGGCCGGGTTTCACCCGCTCGGCCTCGGCCACGTCCACCGAGCCCGAGACCACGAACGAGGCGCTGGTCACCGTGGCGACCGACTTGTCCACCGGCTCGCCCACCTTGACGGCCGGCTTGTGCAGGCGGGCGGGCAGCCTGGGCAGGAAGACGACCTCTCCCGGCGGTACGGTGACGCCGTAGGTGCGGGAGAACTCGGCCAGCAGCGCCCGTGCCGCGGCCAGGTCACGCTGGGCGTTGGCCACCTTCAGCTTGACGGGCGAGAGCTGCCTGGCCTGCCTGAGCGCCTGCTCGGCGGTGGCGACCGCCTCGCGCGCCAGCCGGACGTTCTTCCCCAGCTCGGTCAGCCGCGCGGCCCGCGTGATCCCGGCCTCCTTCAGTACGCGCTCCAGCGCCGACCTGGCGGCGGCCAGATCCGCTCGGGCGTTGGCGACCCGGAGTTCGAGCAGGCGGGTGTCGGCGGGCGGCCCGGCCGTGGCACTCACCGTGGGGCTGGGCCCGAGGCTGGGTGCCGCGGTGGGCGTCGCGGTGGCCTGGGCGAGCTCCTGCTGGGCCGCCAGCAGCTTCTCCTCGGCCGCCCGTACGGCGCTCTCGGCGGCCTCGACCTTGGCCTCGTCCTCGGTAGTGCGGTCCTGCGCCCGCGCGCTCCCGAGCGCCTGTTCGGCCTCCTTGAGATCCTGCCGGGCGCCGGCCAGCTTGAGTTTCAGCGGGAGCACATCCTTGCCCTGGTCAAGAGCCATGCGCTCGGTCGCGAGCACTTCCTGGGCGGTCCGTACGGCCCGGCGCAGGTCGTCGCGCTTCTGCCGGAGCTCCAAGGTGGGCTGCTGCGCCTCATAGCCCTTCTTGGCGTAGAAGCGCGACACCGCGGCGACGGTCGCCCGGTCGAACACGCCGGTCGCGGGCGCGCGGTGACCGAGCCTGCGCAGCGCCTTCTGCAACTGCTCGACATCGGCCCCCTTGGCGCCGGAGACGATGCTGCGGTGCATCGGCACCGTGCCGGAGAAGACGAACACCGGGCGCCCGTTCACCTCCATCATCACCGCGCCCTCCGCCAGGGTGCCCCGCCGGGGAGCGCGGGTCGCGCGCTGAGTGGTCTCGCTGCCGCCCACCACCCCGGCCAGCGACACCGGATAAGGCGAGCCGTACTCCAGCGCGCCGCTGACGACGACGGTGGCGAGCAGCTTACGCCGCTCGACCGCGACGGTGACCAGCGACGGTCTGGGCGGCTTGCGCGCCGCCGCCTCGTCGGCCGGGGAGCGCAGCAGGGCGGCCACTCCCCAGCCGGTCCCCGCGACCGCCAGGACCACGGCCAGCACGAGCAGCAGCTTTCCGCGAGGGGTGCGCATCACCGCTCTTGGAACCCGTACTTCACCCTGGCCTCGTTGGTGAGCCGCTTCTGCAGGGGGATGAAGGCGGCGTAGAAGTCCTTGCCGCATTCCAGGTCGACCAGCGCCGACCTGATCTCCCTGGCGAGGTACGGCCTGGCGGCCTCCGCCGTGACGGTGCCCGCCTTGCCGAGCCGGTCGGCCTGCTCGCTCCACAGCACCACGCCGCGGCCGCTCAGCGCGACCGGCTTCTCGGAGGTCACCCGCTCGCCCTTGGACTTCAGGCACTCGGCGAACGGCGCGGCGAGCTCCAGCAGCTTGGGGTCGCCGTCGAGAGTCTTGTCGATGTTCTCGATCTCCGTGGCCATCTGGTCCTGGTAGTCGGCGACCGAGGTGGCTTTGAGGCCGTTCACCTGCCGGAGGGCGGTGACCCGGCACTCGTTGAGGGTCTTGAGGTAGGCGTCCCGCCTGGCGCCGGAGAGGCCGTCGATCGTCGCCTGGTTGGGGTCCGGAGCCTGTGTCTCCGGCGGCTTCGGATAGACGACGGCGGAGAAGACGCCGAAGCCGTTCTTGCCGCGCTCGGCCTTCATCGCCGCGTAGTCAGCGGGGTTCGCCGCGGACTTCCTGGGCGGGCTGACCGAGGGGGTGTAGGCGAAACCCTTCTGCTTCATGCAGGTGGCGATGACGGTCTCGCGCTCGCGGGCCTTGTCCATCGTGGCACCGCCACCGCCACCGCCACCGCCGTCGGCCGCGGGGGCCGGGTCTCCCCCGCAGCCGGTCAGCACCGCCAGACCGAGCAGGCCACACATCAGCACACGCATCGGGGACTCCTTCCCGGTGACTCACGCCGCCCTTCGCGACGCCGTGGCCACTTTGGAGCCCTCTCCCGGCCGATCTGTATTGACCGGGTATCCGCGCGTGCTCAGCCGTGTATCCGCCGCGTATCAACGCTCCGGTTCGGGGGCGTAGAAGGCGGTGGTGGCGGCGACGGCCGTGGCGACCTCGTCCGGCTCGCCGCCCGCGGCCAGGTGGGCCTCGCCCCAGGCCCGGCTGCTCTCGGTGATGTAGCGCCGCCCCTCGCCGGTCTCGTGGAACGTGGCCTCGTCGACCCCTGTGTCGCCACCGGTCGACAGGTGCAGGGCCAGGCCCAGCAGCGACAGGTCCCAGCCCACGCCGGTCGCGCCCGGCCCGAACCGCCCCCAGAACTCCGGCGGCACCTCGGCGCTGTGGCGCAGCTCGAACAGGGTGCCGCCGTCCTGCGCGGACAGGTGCACCTCGACCTCGGAGAAGCCGGGGTTCGCGCCGAACAGCCAGCTGACCTTCAGCAGGCTGGGCGGCTCGCAGCGCAGGATCTCCCCGCCCGCGTTGCCCTGGAGCTGGTACGTCCCCCCGACCCGGAGGTCCCCGCTCACCGGCAGGAACCAGCGGGACAGGCGCTCGGCGTCGGTGCAGGCGTCCCAGACGTCCTCGACCTCGGCGTCGTAGTGCCGTCGCAGCACCACGCTCTTGACGTCGCCGTCCTTCACCTCGCGCTGCGCCTTGAGCAGCTCGTCCACGATATCCATCAGGTGTCCTTTTCGTTCATGCGGCGCTCGCGCTTGCCGCGGGCCAGCTCCGTCGCCAGCGCGTCCAGTCGTTGGGTCCAGAAGCCCCGAAATCGCTCCAGCCAGAGATCGACCTCCTGCAGCGGCCCCGGCTCGACGGCGTAGAGCCGCCGGGTGCCCTGGGCTCGTACGCTGGCGAAGCCGTTGTCGCGCAGCACCCGCAGGTGCTGGGAGACGGCCGGTTGGGAGATGCCGAACTCGCGCTGGATGACGCCGGTGAGCTCTCCGGAGCTCTGCTCACCGGCGGCCAGCAGCTCCAGGATCCGCCGCCGGACCGGATCGCCGAGGACGTCGAATGCGTGCACGACCTGATTGTTCAGGATTGGCTTATATAAGTCAAACCTGGGATAAGCCTGCGCTCAGTCGTCCAGGCCGCGGGCGCTCAGGGCCTCACCGAGGGCGTCGGCGTGCCGGAGGGAGCCGACCACCAGCGGCACGGCGAAGGCCCGGAAGCTGCGTTCGACGCCCCTGGCCCGCTGGGCCTCCCGGACGCGGGTGGCCAGCGCGGCCACGACGGGCACGCTGCGTACCGTCAGCGACAGCAGCAACGACAGCCGGAACGGGTCCAGACCCACGAACCTGGCCGGCGACAGGCAGCGCTCCAGCGCCGACATCATGGCCGAGGTGCGGGTCGTGAGCGTGACCAGCCCGGCCAGCGCGACCGCGAGGACCACGCGCAGCGTGGTGGACACCGCCCCCGGCAGGTCCACGAGCACCCACTGCATCCCGAACAGCCCCACCGCGAACCACCGCACCGGCCTGACCTGCGCCCACGCCGCCGCCACGCCGACCCCGGACAGCGCATAGAGACCGGCCGCCACGACCGCCGCGCCTGCCAGCGCGAGCGGCGAGCTCAGCAGCACCAGCCCCGTGCACGCCAGCGCCAGCCCCGCCAGCTTGGCGCCGGCCGGGAGCCGGTGCAGCGGCGAGGAGCCGGGGACGTAGGCGCCGGTGAGGCCGTTCACGACATGATCTTCCGGTAGTGGGTGATGGCCTCGTCGGGGGTGCCGTCGGCGACGACGCGGCCCTGGTCGAGCACCAGGACGCGGTCGAAGTCGGCCAGCAGCGGCAGGTCGTGGCTGACCACCAGCACCTGTTGCGGCAGCTCGCGCAGCAGGTCGGCGACCTGGCGGGAGTGGCGCAGGTCCAGCAGTGTGGTCGGCTCGTCCATGACGAGGATGTCCGGTTCGAGCACCATGACGGAGCACAGGGCGAGCAGCTGCTTCTGGCCTCCCGACAGGTGGTGGGCGGGGTGGTCGGCGTGCCCGGCCAGGCCGTACCGGTTGAGCACGTCGTGCACGCGCCGCTCGACCTCCTCGCGCGCCAGGCCCTTGCGGCGCAGGGAGAAGGCCACGTCCTCGGCCACGGTGGGCATCACGATCTGCGCGTCCGGGTCGGTGAACAGGAATCCGACGCCTCGCCTGATCTTGGCGGCGTGGCGGCGGGTGTCGAGGCCGAGCACGGTGACGCTGCCCGAGGTGGGCAGGGCCAGACCGTTGATCAGGCGGGCGAAGGTGCTCTTGCCCGACCCGTTGGCGCCGACCACGCCGATCCGCCGCTCGGGCAGGGCGGCGGTGACGCCGTTGAGGACGTCGCGGGCGCCGAGGCGTACGCGCACGTCGGCGAACTCGATCACGCCCGCGCTCCGTCCCGGCCGGTGCCGACCACCTCGAACAGGGCGGCCACGCCGAGCCCGCCGCCCACCGCGGCCGTCGCCAGGCCCAGCGTCCCCGGCGGGGCTCCCCCGCGCACGAGGCGGCCGAACAGCCGGGTCACCACGACCGCGCCGGTGGCGCCCCAGGGATGCCCCAGGGCCAGCGCACCGCCGTCGGCGCACACCCGATCGTCGTCCAGGGCGTCGATCCCGAGCGCGTCGGTGACGGCCAGCACCTGCGCCGCGAACGCCTCCACGATCTCCACCGCCGCGACCTGTTCCAACTCCACCCCCGCACGCGCCAGCACCCGCCGCACCGCCGGCACCGGACCCCACCCGGGCAGCTCGGGATCGCACCCGACGACGGCCCCGGCCACCAGCCGCATCCCCGGCAGGCCCGCGCGCAACCGCTCGGGCACGATGGCCACGGCCGCGGCGCCGTCGCTGACCGGGGAGGAATTACCGGCCGTCACTGTACCGTCCGCCACGAAGGCCGCGGGCAACCGGGCCAGCGACGCCGCCCGCAGCGGCCGGGGCCGCTGGTCGTCGCGGCGCCCGCCGATCGGGACGATCTCCTCCTTGAACCGGCCCGCCTCGCGGGCGGCCAGCGCCCTGGCGTGGCTGCGGCAGGCGTAGGCGTCCTGGCGCGCCCGGCTGACGCCGCGCGCCGCCGCCAGCGCCTCGGCGGCCGGCCCCATGTCGGGGTCGGGGTGACCGTGCGGGGCGAAGGGCGCCCTGGGGTACGGCTCCATGGCGCCCCGATGGGTACGCAGCGGCGCGGTCGAGGCGCTCTCCACCCCTCCCGCGATCACCAGGTCCATCTCCCCCGCCCGGACGGCCTGACCGGCCACCAGGATCGCGGCCAGCCCGCTGCCGCACTGCCGGTCCACCGTCAGGCCGGGCACCTCGTGCCCCAGGCCCGCCGCCAGGGCCGACACCCTGGCCACGTTCCCGCCGGGCCCCATGCAGTTGCCCAGCACCACGTCGTCCACCCGCCGCCCGGCCAGCTCGCGCGCCACGGCGGCGATCACGGGCGCGGCCAGCCGATCGACCGTCACGCCCTTGAACGCGTGCCCGGCCGTCCCGATGGGGGTGCGCCGGGCCGCCACGACGACGGGCTCGTCCCCGAGGGTCCGGGTCGCGGCTTCGTGGCGCGGATCGGAGTCGCGCATGTCAGATCAGCCGCCGGATGTCGGGGTCGCCGCCCGCCAGCCGGGCCGCGACCAGGGCTCGGGCGGGCTTGCCGGTCTGGGTGCGGGGCAGGCTCGGCACCGCGTACCAGCGGCGTGGCCGTTGCGCCTCGTCCAGGCCGCCCCTGGCCGTCGCCTCCAGCAGCGCGCGCGGCGGTGGCGTGGCGCACTCGGCCTCGATGACCGCCGTGACCACCGCACCCAGCGACGGGTGCGGCGAGCCGATCACGACGATGTCCCCCACACCGGGCACCTTCCTGAGCACCTCCTCGACGTCCTCGGGCACGACGGTGGCGCCCCCGGTCTGGATCGCGCCGTCACCCCGGCCGCGTACCCGCAGCACCTCTCCTACCCGGTACGGCTCCGCCACGTCTCCCACGCTCGCCCAACCGTCAGCGTCCCGGCGCAACGGGCCCGCGGCGCCGCCCAGATATCCGTCGGCCAGCCACGGCGAACGCGCCCACACCTCGCCGAGCCCGCCCTCGGGCCTGACCTCGATCTCCACGCCCGGAAAAGGGCGCAGCCCGCCCCCGTCGGCGTCCACCGCCACGAACGACAGCTCCGTCGCCCCGTAGTAGGACACGACCCGGACCCCCGCCCGGGCGGCCGCCGCCCGGGTGCCGGGGTCGAGGGCCGCGCCGCCGACGACGGCCACGCGCAGCGCCCCCGGGTGCTCCAGCACGTCGGGCAGCCGGTGCGGCACCAGGTGCACGACCGTGGCCCTGGCCAGCAGGCCGGGCAGCGTGCGGGAGGGCCGGCGGCCGGGAAGGAGGGCCGTCGCCCCGGTGGCCAGGGTGTGGACGGCGGCGAAGGCGTACAGGCTGGAGACGAGGGGGCCAGGGATCAGCACGACGTCGTCCGGGCCGATCCCGGCCAGCTCGCCGAGGTGCGGGAACGACTCCGTCCACGACGCGCGGGTGCGCACGATCGCGCGCGGCCGGCCGGTGCTGCCCGAGCTGAAGCACGCCCACGCCCGGTCCCCGGGCTCCGGATCGTGCCGCACCGCCGGACCCGCCACCCCGGGCAGCGGCGCGTCCACGAGGAAACCGGGTCCAGGAGCGGCGACGCTCGTCCACCGCTCCCGGTCCCAGGCGGGGTCGCCCACCAGCGGCGTCGCGCCCGCCAGGTCGGCCGCGAGCACGGCGGTGAGCAGCTCGACCGGGTCCGCCAGGCCGATCGAGACCAGCGCGCCCGGGCCGATCCCTCGGCCGAGCAGGTGGCGGGCGGCGCCGTGGATCCGTTCGGCGAGCTGGGCGTAGGTGAGCTCGGCGAAGGGGCCGCACACCGCCGGGTGCGAAGGGCGTTCGGCGGCGTGCCGCATCACGTGTTGTGCAACGGGCATCGAGCGGTCAACGCCCCCCGCCGGAGCGCAGCCGTTCGCGGTGCACGGCCGGGACCGCGTCCGGGTAGGCCCGCTGCGTGCCCCTGGCCACGCCGGACGCCAGCACCACCTTGACCAGGTCGCCGGGCAGGAAGACGAGGCTGGACACCGCCGTCGCGCCCAGGGACACCCCGGTGACCAGCGACTGGACGGGGATGCCGAACAGGTAGACCACCCCGATCCCGCCCACCAGGCACGCCACCATCAGCGGGAAGATCCCCGGGTTGCGGCCCGCGCGCTCGACGAGCCAGCCGGTCACCGCCGCGCCGGGGATCCAGCCGATCAGGTATCCGGCCGACGGCATGGCGAACACGCCGAGCCCGCCCCGCCCGCCCGCCAGCAGCGGCAGGCCGACGGCGACCAGCACGAGCAGCACCACCACGGCCAGCGCGGCCCGCCACGTGCCGAGGATCGCCCCCGCCAGCATCACGCCGAGGGTCTGGAGCGTGATCGGGACCGCATTGCCGAACAGGTTGAACGAGCCGGGCACGCCCAGCACCGCGATCAGCGCCGCGAACACGGCCACCCGCGCCAGGTCGCCCGTGGGGAACCCGCGCCGCTTCGATGCATCCATCATGGGGACGATCCCACACCAGAACCGCACCGTTCAGGCATGGAGAGATCCCACAACTTTCCGGGTGTTCCTCTGCTAACGATCGATACCTTCTCCACAACTGCGGTCAGGCCGCCAGGCGGAGGGCCCGGGCCACGTCGGAGGCGGACGAGGAGGTCTCCGTCGAGGAGTAGCCGCCGCGCAGGGAGGCGTCCAGGTCCTTCAGGCCGTTGCCGCTGAGCGTGATCACGATCCGCAGGCCCGGCTCCAGCAGGCCTCGCTCGTGCCGGTCGAGCAGGCCCGCGACGCCGGCCGCCGAGGCGGGCTCGGCGAAGACGCCGTCGCGGCGGGCCAGCAGCCGGTACGCGGCGAAGATCTGCTCGTCGGTCACCGCCTCGATCAGCCCGCCGGACTCGTCGCGGGCGGCCACGGCGCCGTCCCAGGTGGCCGGGTTTCCCACGCTGATCGCGCTGGCCGCCGTCTGCGGAGCCGCCACGGGAGCGCCGTGGACGAGCGGGGCCGCTCCGGCCGCCTGGAAGCCCCACATGCGCGGCAGCCGCCCGGCCAGGCCGGCGCCGTGGTAGTTGCGGTAACCGCCCCAGGTGGCGGTGATGTTGCCGCCGTTGCCGACCGGCAGGCAGTGCACGTCGGGCGCCTCGCCGAGGGCGTCCACGATCTCGTAGGCGACCGTGCGCTGCCCGGCCAGGCGCAGCTCGTTGCCGACCGAGTTGACCAGCGCGATCGGGTGCTGGGCGGCCAGCTCGCGGGCCACGCGCAGGCAGTCGTCGAAGTTGCCGTCGATCTCGACGATCTCGGCGCCGTAGCGTACGGCCTGGCTCAGCTTGCCGAGCGCGATCCGTCCCTTGGGGACCAGCACGGCGGCCGTCACCCCGGCGCGGGCGGCGTAGGCGGCGGCCGAGGCGCTGGTGTTGCCGGTGGAGGCGCAGATGACGGCCTGGGCCCCGGCCTCGGCGGCCTTGCTGATCGCCACCGTCATCCCGCGGTCCTTGAACGAGCCCGTCGGGTTGGCGCCCTCGACCTTCAGCCAGACCTCGCAGCCGGTGAGCTCCGACAGGTGCGCGGAGCGCAGGAGCGGGGTGTTGCCCTCGTTGAGCGAGATGGAGGGGGTGTCGGCGGTGACCGGCAGCCAGCGCCG
The DNA here is from genome assembly GCF_053603495.1 of Nonomuraea sp. NPDC004186. Lineage (NCBI taxonomy): Bacteria > Bacillati > Actinomycetota > Actinomycetes > Streptosporangiales > Streptosporangiaceae > Nonomuraea > Nonomuraea sp. NPDC004186. The sequence goes on from NZ_JBSGFQ010000009.1 coordinate 84,863, forward strand.
GTAGTCGCTGTCGATCAGGCCATGCCAGGTTCTCATGCCCCGAACCGTAACATTCGTTTCGCGAACCTGGGTAGCCGGTGTTGATGTAACATTTGTCATTGTGGAGAACGATCCGGTGGCCGACCGCCTCAGCGCCGTCTATCCCGAGCTGCCGCCCGGGGAGCGGGCGATCGTGCGGGTGCTGCTCGACGACTATCCGTTCGCGGCGCTGGGCTCGCTGCGGGCGCTGGCCGAGCGCGCCGGGGTGAGCCCGCCGACGGCGTCGCGGCTGTTCGACCGGCTGGGGTACGGCGGGTTCGCCGACTTCCAGGCCGCGGTGCGCGACGGGGCGCGGGGCCGGTCGCGGCTGCTGGAGTTCGTCTCGCGCGCACCCGACTCCCCCGCCGCCAGCCCCGAGCTGCGGCAGGCCGCCGAGGACCTGCGCGCGGGGCTGGACGGCACGCTCGCCGCCGCCACGGATCCCCTGCTCGACGCGTCCGCGGCCCTGCTCGCCGAGGCCAGGACCGTGTGGGCGCTGGGCGGGCCGCTGAGCGAGCTGGCCGCCGAATACCTGATCCGCCAGCTGGCCAGCCTGCGGCCCGGCGCGCACCGGGTGCCCGACTCCGTGCCGGCCCGGGCGCGTACCGTGCTGGATCTGAAGGGGTCCGACGTCGTGGTGGCGTACGACTTCCGGCGCTACTCCACCGGCACCGCCCGCTTCGTCAAAGCCGCGCGCGCCCGGGGAGCGCGGCTGGTGCTCGTCACCGACGCATGGGAGTCGCCGCTGGCCGCCGAGGCGGAGGTGCTGATCAGGCTGCCGCGCGAGGCCGCCGGGCCGATCGCGCCGCTCGCCCACGAGATCGCCGTCACCGAGCTGCTGCTCGTCGCCACGGCCGCCCGCCTGGCCCCCACCGAGCGGCTGGCCGACCTCGACGCGCTCACCCGGACGCTGTGAGTTTCTTGTAGAAGAAGCTGCAGTCCTGGAGCGTGCCGTCCGGGGATCCGGCGTAGTCGGGGACGATGCCGTAGCGGGTCCAGCCGCCCGTGCGGTAGACGTGCTCGGCGGTGCTGCCGGTCTCGGTGTCCAGGAGCAGCAGGTCCGCCCCGGCGTCGAGGGCAGCCTGCTCGGCGGCGGCCAGCAGTGCGCGCGACAGGCCCCGGCCGCGGGCTTCGCGGTGGACCATCAGCTTGACGATCTCGGCGCGGTGGCGGGCGTTCGGCTTGGTCGCCAGGGCAAGGCTGACGGTGCCGGTGACGGGGCCGGTGACGGCGCTCCCGTCGCGGCACACCCACACCAGGAGGCTGCCGTCGGCCACCGCCGGAGCCTGGGACCGCCACCAGGCGGCGGCCTCCTCGTGGCCGAACGGCGCGAGAAAGCCCACGGACGCGCCGCCGTCCACGGCGTCGACCAGCAGGCCGGCCAGCTCCTTGACGTCGGCGTCGAAGTCGTCGGCGGTCAGGCGCTCGATGGCGGGCATGGGACTCCTCCGGGGTCTTTCGAGCTGTGGGTCATGGGAGGACGATCAGGAGGGCGTACCGGACCGGGTCGGGGCCTGGGCAACGGAAGCGGGACGGCCCCCACAGGCGGAAGCGCAGGCAGTCGCCCGCCTCCACGGTGTGCGTGTGACCGTTGGCGGTGATCTCCACGGCCCCCTCCAGCACCCAGATGTGCTGCTCGAGCCCGGGCACCGGCGACGCGTCGTACGAGATGTCCGCCCCCGGCCGCAGCCTGCCCTCCACGACCTCGCCCCGCATCCCGGGGTGGGGCGGCGACACCGAACGCCGGACGAACCCGGACTCCTCATCCCGGAACACCGCCTGCACTTCCGCCCGTACGAGCTGCGGCGGCTCGGCCTCCACCTCGGCCAGCAGCCGCGACATCGTACGCCCGTAGACGGCGCACAGCCTGCCCAGCAGCGCGGCGGTCGGGCTGATCTCTCCCCGCTCCAGCCGCGACAGCGTCGAGCGGCTGATCCCCGAGTGGCTCGCCAGCTCCTCCAGCGACCAGCCGCGCTCGACGCGCAGCTCCGCGAGCCGCCCGGCGAGCCGGACCTCGACCTCCTCCATCTGTCTCATATAAGAGAACATATCCCATATGTGGGATCAGCGGCGACGCCGCACCTTGATGTCGCGCATGTCGGTCACCGCGAGCTGCAGGATCTCGTACGGATGCCCGTGCGCCTCCAGCGCCTCCATCGCCCCCAGCGCCGCCTCGTCCTCGCCGTCGTCGGGCCCGGCGGGCACCTGGCAGCGGAAGGTGAAGGCCGTGACGCCCGCGTCGTGGGTGAAGGTCCCGGCCTCGGTGTACGCCGCGCCGCTCGCGGCCAGCACGGCGGCCCGCCCGGCGTCGTCGAGCCCCTTGAACTTGCCCCTGATCGTCACCCTGAACACGGTCATCCCTTTCGTACGGCATAGGCCAGGACACGCTCGCCCAGCAGCCCTTCTGCGACATCCATCAGCTCCAGCACGGCGGTGGCGATGGCGTCGGGCGGCTCGCCCGCGACCGTCCGCCGGCCGATCTCGGCGTAGACCAGCGCGTGCAGGCACCCGATGTGCCAGGCCGCCACGCGCGGCAGCGGATCACCCTCGGCCGCCCCGGTCTCCTCGGCCAGCACGACGGCCAGCTCGTCGGTCATCCGGCGGCCGAGGTCGTCCAGCCGGGCGGCCAGCGTGGGCGCGGCCCGCATCATCTCCAGCACCCGCCCGAACCCCTCCGTCAGCCCCACCTGGCGCTCGCGCCCACGCACCTCCGCACGCAGCCGCGCCAGCACCGCCCCGGCCGCCGACTGGCCGGGCGGGCGCTCCCGCACGATGTCGGCCAGCCGGTGCGGCGAGGCCTCCTCCGGCGGCAGGACGAGGTCCTCCTTGGCCGGGAAGTAGTTGTAGACGGTGTTCACCGACACCTCGGCGGCCGCCGCGACCTCGGCGATCGTGACGTGCTCGAAGCCGCGCTCCACGAACAGGCCGATGGCCACGCCGATGATGCGCTGCCGGGTCTGCCGCTTCTTCCGCTCCCGGAGCCCCTCCACCATGCCTGGAGTCTACTCCAAATTTGGAGTCCATTGCAGTTTTCTGGGCCGGATGGACAGCGCCGAACGCGACATGATCACATTGGGCTCGCTCACTCGCCTAAGTGTTCGGAGCGGACCCATGGTCAAGCGCAATATCCTCCGGTCTTTAGCCCTTGCGGCCCTCTTCCTGAGCGTGACCGCTCCGGGCGCCGCGGCGGACGACAAGCCCGCCGACCCGACATATCCGGGACCGGTCTACAAGACGGTCACCGATCGGAACGGCCTGCTCTCGCTCCAGACCTTCGGCCGTCCCGACGGCAAGGACATGGTCTTCCGGATCTCCGGCAGCGTGTACGCCAACATCGAGGGCAACAGCCTGGACCCGGCGATGCGGCACGGGCAGAAACTGTTCAACATCGAGGGCTACAACATCAGGCGCCTGTACCGGGTGCCGGACACGACGCAGCTCTACCAGCTCTCCCGGGAGATCGTCTTCTACACCGACCCCGCCGATCCCACGCGGGTCCTGCGGGAATGGAAGAACCCGATCGACCAGAAGACCTATCCGGTCATCCCCATCAACAACGACGCGGTGAACTTCGGCCCGTTCAACATCACCTCCGCCTACGTGGGCCCACCGGTGCGCCAGTTGCATGATGAGAACGTGTGGACCAGTGACATCCCCGTACGCTCCGACTTCGGCACCGCGCTCGGCGAGCGGTTCGGCCTGGTGGGCGGCGTGTACGCGGCCCAGGAGATGTTCGACTTCTCCGTGGACGAGCGCGAGGCGGCCGCCAGGACCGTTCCGGGCACCGTCCCCTCCGGGGCCATGGAGACGAAGATCAGCTGGGCGCGGACGAGCCCGTGGGCGCCGTTCATGTGCCTGGCCGAGAGCGACGTACGCGGCCAGCTCACCTACCACGCCCGCAGCTGGTCCCTGAGCTCCTACGCCGAGATCGAGCCGTGGCTGCGCGCCGAGGTCGAGGCGAACCACCCGCTCTTCACGGCCGCCCCCACCGCGCCCGGCGCCAGCGAGAACTCCTGGAGCTCCTTCTACAACAAGCAGCTCGGCAAGGGCGCCACCACCTGGTCTGGCTGGTGTGCGGCCAACGGGCGCTCGTGACCGCCTACACGGCCCTGGCGCTCCAGATGGAGACCAGGGCCGTCAACGCCGCCGCCGACCCGAGGACCGCCATCCGCGCCGCCATCGAGCGGATCGGCGAGCAGGTCGGCGGCAGCAAGGCCTGGCTCGGCCGCGATCTCCGCCTGGTGGTGCTGCCCGAGTACGTGCTGACCGGCTTCCCGATGCGCGAGAGCTTCGCCGAGTGGCGCGACAAGGCCGCGCTCGACCCCGGCGGCTCGGAGTACGAGGCGCTGGCCGGGATCGCCGCCCGGCACGAGGTCTACCTGTGCGTGAACGCCTATGAGCGCGACGAGCACTTCCCCGAGCTGTACTTCCAGGCGTCGGTGATCCTCTCCCCGCAGGGTGCGCCGGTCCTGCGCTACCGCAGGCTGCACTCGATGTTCACGCCGAGCCCGTACGACGTGTGGGAGCGCTACCTGGAGGTCTACGGCATCGACGGGGTGCTGCCGGTGGCCCGCACCGAGATCGGCAACCTGGCGGTGCTGGCCTCGGAGGAGATCCTCATGCCCGAGCTGGCCCGCGCGCTGGCCCTGCGCGGCGCCGAGATCTTCTGCCACCCCACCTCCGAGGCCTCCTCACCGGCGCTGACCCCGAAGGCGATCGCCCGCCGCGCCAGGGCCGCCGAGAACCTGGCCTACGTGGTCTCGGCCAACAGCGGCGGCCTTAGGGGCATCCCGATCCCCGGCGACTCCACCAACGGCGGCTCGGAGGTCCTCGACCACCAGGGACGCGTGCTCGCCCAGGCGGGCGCGGGCGAGTCGCTGGTGGCCGCCGCCGAGCTGGACGTGGGCGCGCTGCGCCGGCTGCGGCGGCGGCCCGGCATGGGCAACCTGCTGAGCAGGGTGAAGACGGGGCTGTGGGCCGAGGAGTACGCCAGGCACGACGGGGAGCGGCCCGGCGGGCTGTCGCAGGGCGCGCGCGATCGGGCCTGGTTCGCCGCCCGGCAGGTCGAGGCGATCGAGCGCCTGTACGGCCCGGGCGGCTACTAGGCGACAGCGCTCACGCGTTCCGTCTGATCGACCGGAGGGGGGTCGAGCAGCGGGAGCCGCAGGACGAAGCTGGCGCCGCGCGGCGCATCCTCGACCTTGAGCGTCCCGCCATGGCTCTGGGCGATGTCGCGGGAGATGGCCAGGCCGAGCCCGCTGCCGCCGGCGTCGCGGTGGCGGGCGTCGTCGAGGCGGGTGAACCGCTCGAAGACCCGCTCGCGGTCGGCGGGCGCGATGCCGGCGCCGTCGTCCGCCACCGTCACCACGGCCTCGCCGTCCGAGGCTGCCACGAGGACGTCCACGGCGCTGCCGGCGTGCCGGATCGCGTTGCTCACCAGGTTGGCGAGCAGCCGGGCGAGCTGGATGCGGGACCCGCGGACCCAGACGTCCGAGGCCGCGTGGACGCGTACGGGCACGCGGCCCGCGCGCGGCGCCTCCTGGCTCACCAGCCGCCCGAGGTCGATGAGCTCGGGCGGCGCCGGGTCGCCGGCCCCGAGCCGCGCGAGCGCCAGCAGGTCGCCGACGATGGCGTCGAGCCGGTCGGTGACCGACAGGGCCGAGCGGATGGTCTTGTGCGGATCGATCTCGCCGGGGTGGAGCAGCGCCTCCTCCAGTTGCGCCCGCAGGCCGGCGATCGGGTTCCTGAGCTCGTGCGACGTGCTGGAGGCGAACCTGCGCTGCTGCGCCACCGCCTCGTCGAGCCGGTCCAGGGTCTGGTTGGCGGTACGGACGAGCATGGCGACCTCGTCGTCGCCCGGCGGCACGGGGATGCTCAGGCTGAGGTCGCTGACGGTGATCTCGGCCAGGCGCACGCGGATCGCCTCGACCGGCCGCAGCGTGCGGCCCACCGTTCTCCAGGAGGTCCAGGAGACGATCGCGAGGAGGACGAGGGCCGCCGCCGTGAGCGCGTACTCCAGGTTGTGGCCGCGCAGCAGGGCCGGCTCCCGGCGCTCCGCCAGCAGGACCTGGGCGCCGGCCGCCGTGGTGATCCGGATGGCCACCAGGAGGCGGCACCCATCGCTCCGCCGCTGGACGCGATCGTCGACGGGTGGTCGCAGCGTGCTCAGCGCCGAGCGCGCGAGGGCGGAGTGGCTGGCGGCGAGGACCCGGCCGCGCGCGTCGACCAGCTGAATGAGAGCCAGGTCGCCCGAGGTGGGTATGACCTTGGGGATCGTGCCGGCGCGGGCCGCCGCACTCCACCGGCTGGCGACCTGTTCGACCCGGTTGAAGGCGTCGTCCTGGATGCGGTAGCGGATGGCCAGCGAGGAGGTGACGCCCACCACGGCCAGCGCGACCAGGGCGAGCAGCGACGCGGCCACGGTACAGCGCGCTCGGATGGACCGGGGGCGAGGGATCACGGTCATCGTTTCCTTTCCGTCACTGCGACGGTAAGGCGGGACGATGCTGAGGAGGGTAGGCGCGTGACACCCAGGAAATTCGCATACCTGGATGAATGCCGACGGATGCGGCAATGCCGTCTCAGCCTGGTAGTGACACGCCCACCCTGGCGCTCAAATCCCGACATATCGTACTTAAATGGACAGCACTAAGTTGTTGGGCGAGTTCCTGCGCGCACGGAGAGAGGTCATGACTCCCGCGCAGGCGGGGCTCCTCGACGGGGGCCCGCGCCGGACCCCGGGGTTGCGGCGCGAGGAGGTGGCGATGCTGGCCCACGTCAGCACGGATTACTACATCCGCCTCGAACAGGGCAGGGAGCGCCACCCGTCCGAGCGCGTGCTCGGAGCCCTTGCCCAGGTGTTCGGGCTGACTCTCGAGGCCACGGCCCACATGCACGCACTGGCCCATCCCATGCTCCAGCCCCGGCGGTCGCCGGCCCGGCGGGTCAGCCCTGCGCTGCGCACGCTGATCGGCGGCTGGCCCGTCACGCCCGCGCTGATCTGCGACGACCTCATGAACATCCTCGCCGCGAACTCCCTCGCCGACGCCCTGTACGGCGGGTTCGAGGACCGCGACAACCTGCTCCGCATGATCTTCCTGGATCCCGCGGCCCGCGAGTTCTATCCCGAGTGGGAGAAGTCGGCCCGTTCCAAGGTCGCCCACCTGCGCCTCGTCGCCGGGTCGCAGCTCGACGACCCCCGCCTGACCGAGCTCGTGGGAGAGTTGTCCGTCAAGAGCTCCGACTTCCGGAGGCTGTGGGCCCGCCACGATGTCTCGCCCAAGGTGGCCGAGGTCAAGCGCATGTGCCACCGGGAGGTCGGGGAGCTGGAGCTGACCTGCGAGGTCTTCTCGGTGAACGGCTCCGACGGCCTACAGCTCATCACTTTGCTCGCCCAGCCGGGCAGCCCTTCGGAGCAGGCGCTGAAACTGCTGGGCAGCCTCGCCGCGCCCGTCCGTGGCTGAGATCGCTCTTCAACGGCTGTCGTCCCCGGACGGGTGGGCCGCGGCGCACGGGCTGTCCTCCCCGCGCTCTACCGGCTGCGCCACGCCGTGGAATGCGGCATCAACCTGCTCGAAGGCAACCGCGGCATGGCAACCCGTTACGACAATCTCACCGTACGCTACGAAGCCGTCGTCATCATCGCCGCGATCAACCAGTGGCTCAACGCCTCATGAAACACGGTCCCGCTTGATCTTCAACCTTTCTCATCGGCCGTGCGGCCTGGGCCGATTCGGCTGAGCTGCCGATGATCGAGGGCACCGTGATCCGCCTGGAGATGGACCATCTGCCGGCGGGGCGATCCCGAAGCCGGTGTGGCTGTGGTGGTCCCGTCGAGGTGGACCGGATGTGGCAGCTGGACCGGTCCGGCCCGGGCACCGAAACCTTTCCGGCCAGGACCGGGACGACCACTCGGGCGGCGCAACAACCGGCCCGTCCCACGCCACGACGTCTACACCGCCACCGGCCTGACCACCGCGAAGACCTCTGCCCGGAAACCGACGACGAGGAAATCCGCTGACCCACGTCCGCGAGCATCCCGGCGAGTCCGCGACGTGCGCGCATGGTGGTCTCCTGTGTTCGGGCGTGTTCTCGTGGCGGGACCGGGCGTGCTCGCCCGATCACCGCCGGTGGACGACAGCGAAACCCACCCCGGCGGGTGTCCAACAGGAACTCGGCCAGACTCGGCCGAGCTCGGACACGCCGAGCAATCACCCGTACACTGTCTGTCGCAGCAGGCGAGGCCGGACGGCCCGGTCAGGAGAGGACAGGGTCCGGGAACGATGAGCGAGGCCCCTCAAGGCGACCAAGATCCTCGGCCCGAGGGCGGGCCGGAGTCGGTGACGTGTCACGAGGACCTGGTGAAACTGCTGGCCGAGCAGTTCGCGCGGGCCGACGTGTCACTTCGGGAGCTTCAGACGCGGGCGGACAGGGCGGGCGGAACGCGGCTGCCCCGCTCTACCTGCGCCGACATGCTGGCCGGTCGGCGTTTCCCCAAGAAGGCGGTGATGGTGGCGTTCCTCCGGGGCTGCCGCGTCCCCGACCATCAGCTCCCGGCGTGGGAACGGGCGTGGGAGCGGGTGCGGGTCAATCAGCTGCCCCCCGGGTCCACGGAGATCGCCGCCCAGGCCATGACCACACCGGGCACCACGGGGACGGCCCGTGCCGCCGGCCGGCGTCGGCGCCGAGCCGCCCTGCTCACAGCGGTGACCGTGCTGACAGCCGCGGTGATCCTGAGCGTCGTCATCGCTCAGCGGGCGACGCCGCAACGCGGCGCCTCCGAAGAGGTGCCCGACCACATCGTCAATCCCGCCCACATCGTCAGCGACGACGGTCGTGCGTTCCCCCGTGGAGGGTGGAGCCGGTTCACCGTGACCGTCGACCCGGCCAATACGGGCGTACGGCTGATCCGCCGGCTGGATGCGGGCGTCGGTCTGCAACGTGCCACCATCAGCGTCAACGGGACCCCGGCCGCGGAATGGCGACCGCTGCTCGAGGACGGCATCTACAAGTGGCGAAACCAGATCGTCACCCTCCCGCCGGATCTGACGACGGGGCGACGCTCGCTCACCATCGTCAACACGTGCGTGTCCCCCTCGGGCTTCAACGAGTTTCTCTACACCGTGCAGCACCAGGTCAACGGTGTCTGGTCGACCGCCGACACGGTCGACATCGGCCGCCATCACACCGCGAGCGAAGCCGCGCACGACTACCGCGTCGTCGGGGAAGACTGGGCCGAGACGCAGACCTTCGCCTATCCGCCGCGCAAGGAGGCCTGGAGCGTCCAGTGAGCCGCCTGTCCCGCGCGCCGCAGTCTGGTCGAGTCGAGACGTTGAAAGCTCAGTGCTGCCGTCGGATCGCCTGCGGTGTCTCGGGCACCTCACTGCTTTCGAGCGCCAGCACCGAGCGCTGTTGCGGGGTGGCAGGGCCGACGAACGTGTCACCCGCCCAGAGCCCGACCGGCCCCAGCAGGCGGAACTCGATGTCGTCCGGCTGGTGCGTCTTCGGGGACCGGCTGTGAGGCGCCGTCCTGTCCTCGCCCGCCGCACGGCCCATGGTGATCATCATATTCATCAGGCTGCGCGGTAGCCGGGCTGAAGTGCAGTCATGCGTCCGATACCCCGGCGGGGCCGCACGTCCGCATGATGGCCCGGAGAACCGGACAACCTCGAGGAAACCGATGGGCATTCAACTCCGGCGTGCGTGGGATCGCCTCGCGGTCCGCGACCCCGGGCTCATGCGTTCGACGACCGCGCTCGCGGCCGTCGCGGGCATCGCGCTCGCCCTGGCGGTCCTGGCCTTCCTGGACATGCCCGCCCCGTTCCTCGTCGCCGGCTGCTTCGCCCCCTTCACCGCTGCGCTGGCCATCGGCGACGGCTCTGCGCGGGATCAGGTCTTCGTGGTCGTCGCGGCCGTTCCCCTGGTGTTCGCCGTGCTGCCCGCGGGCGGTGCGCTGGCGCCCTTTCCCGTGATGGCCGAGGGCGTCTTCGTTGTGCTGATCTTCTGGGCGGTGTACATCCGCCGGTACGGGCCGCGGGGCCAGGCGCTTGGGATCTTCGCCTTCATGGCGTATTTCCTGACCCAGTTCCTGGACGCGCGGGTGAGTGATCTGCCCGGCTTGTACGCCGCCGTGGGCGTGGGCTTCGCCGCCCATGCGCTCGTGCGCTTCGGCCTGCTGCGGACGGGACCCGCGAGGACGCTGCGACGGCTGAGGCGGGCCTTCCACACGCACCTGGGACACGTCGTGCTCGGAGCGATCGAGGTGATGCGGGCGAGACGGGACGACGCCCGCCTTGCGCGGTCGCTGGAACGCCGGGTCGCCCGGCTGCACCGTGACGCGCTGCTGATCGCGGACCTCCTGGACCAGGACGTGGCCGCGCAGTCGCGGGAGTCCTCCGCGAACCGGGTGCTGAGGCGGGTCGCGCAGGCCGAGGTGGCCGCGCAGCGGCTGGCGGTGCTGATCGTCCGTTCCGCCTCGGCCGGGCCGGCGTGCGCACGCGCCCGGGAGCAACTGGTCGCGGAGCTGCAGGTTGTCCACGGCCATCTCATGCGCCCTCGTGACACGGACCACGACCGGGTCGACCGGCAGCTCGGGGGCGCTCCTGTCGCCTTCCCCGACGTGCGTCACGTGATCGGCGAGCTGACGCGGGCCGTGGCCGGACTCGGGCTGGTCGACGGCGCCCCGTACCGGCTGGGAGACGGCAGGCAGCCACCTCGTACCAGCCCTCGCGGGCTGAGGCGGGTCACGACGCGGCAGGCCGTCCAGGCCGCCGCGGCGGGGGCGATCGCCGTCGTGCTCGGGGAGCTGCTGTCCTCCGAGCGCTGGTACTGGGCCGTGCTCACCGCGTGGGTCGTCTTCGTCAACACCGAGAGCTCCCAGGAGATCCTGGTCCAGGGCTTCCAGCGGCTGCTGGGCACCGTCCTGGGCGTGGTGTGCGGGCCGGTGCTCGCCGCCGCGGGCGGGGGCGGCGTCCTGCCGGCGCTCTGTGTGTCGCTGGTCTGTGTCTACGGGATCTTCCGCACCCCGCCGCGTGCGTACTGGGCGGTCACCTTCTTCGTCACCTGCCTGATCGCCATGATGTTCGTCCTGCTCGGCACCTTCTCGGCCGAGCTCCTCGCGCTGCGTGTCCAGGAGACCGTCCTCGGGGCGCTGTGCGGGGTGCTCATGGGGACGCTCGTGCTGCCCACCACCGCGGGCCGGGCCGGCGCGGCGCGGTTGCTCGAGGTGTTGCGGGTCCTCCGGCGGACGCGCGTACGGGAAGGGGGCGCGCTGTTCGACCTCCGTGAGCTGGACGGGGCCATCGAGGAGCTGCGCGGTTCGCTTCGTCCGCTGACCCACCCGCTGAACCCGCGCCGCGCCCGGCGTGCCCATGCCCGCCGCCTGCTCGCGCTGCTGGAGTCGTGTGCCTATCACGCCCGCAGCCTCGCCGCCGTGACCGCCGAACCAGCGGTTCAGCTGGGCGAAGCGGGGTGCGAGGTGCGTGCCGTCGAGCGCATCCGGGCCACGCTTGACCGGACGATCGCCCTGGTGGAGGCGGGCGGGTGGCCCGTGATCCCCTGTCACGACGGCCGCCGCATGCTGGCGCGGCTCGCCGCCGAGCGCCGGTGGGGCGGCGACCGCACCTCCTCCGCGGCGCACCGCGAACTGTTCCACCTGGAACGCCTGGACGAGGCGACGACCGAGCTCGCGGGGGCTCTCGGCGGAGCCCGCATCGGGTGCCCGGCACGTTAGCCGGTCGTGCGGGTCCCCGTCTCCAGCACGTCGCGCAGCTGCGAGCGGGCGGTGACACCCAGCTTGGGAAAGGTGCGGTAGAGGTGGGAGCCGACGGTGCGCGGCGACAGGAAGAGGCGTTCACCGATCTCCCGGTTGGTCAGCCCGCGGGCGGCGAGCCGGACGATCTGCTGCTGTTGCGGGGAGAGTCCGGCGAAGGCGTCGGGGTCCGGGGTGTCGACGTCCAGACCGGCCGCCCGCAACTCGGACTGCGCGCGTTCCGTCCACGGGCGTGCGCCGAGGCGGCGGAAGATGTCGTACGCGGTGCTGAGGTACGGCCGCGCCTCGGCGATCCGGCGTCGGCGGCGCAGCCATTCGGCGTACTCCAGCAGCGCCTGCGCGCGCTCGAAGGGCCAGCGTTCCAGCGCCGGGTCGGCCAGGGCGGCCAGGAAGTCGGGCTCGGCGTGGCCGGGCTCGGCGAGCAGCGCGCGGCTGCGATGGACCAGGGCCCGCAGGCGGGGCGAGCCTCCGCGCGCGAGAGCTCGGGCCGAGCGCTCGACGATCTCGACGGCTTCGGCGTGGTGCCCGCCGCGCGCGGCAGACGCGGCGAGCTCCGGAAGTGCCGGGTAGGAGGCGTGGTAGTGGACGGGGTCGCCGTCGGCGTCGAACACCATCCGCGCGTGCTCGTAGGCCGCCTCGTAATCGCCCTCGGCCAGGGCGGCGACGGCCAGGGCGCGGCGCGCGTAGATGGCGACCGACCGGCTCTCCAACGGGTTCACCAGGCTCAGCGCCTCCTCGGCGAGTGCGCGGGCACCCGCGGCGTCTCCGTGGGAGGCCTGGACCATCGCGTCGACGGCGCGCGCGCACGCGACGGCGTGGGCGAGCCCGGCCGCGACGGACAACTCGGCGAGTTCCGCGCACACCGCCCGGGCCTGTTCCCAGTGGCCGTACTCGAAGTAGGCGAGCGCGACGACGCCGCCCAGCCCGTCGGGTAGCGGTCCCGCGGCGCGCCACGACTGTACGGCCTCCTCGAACGTACGGACGGCCAGCGGCAGCTCATCCAGCACCCAGGCCGCGACGGCGAGCGCGGTCCGCCGTTCCGGGCGGTCCCCGGCCGCGGCGATCAGGTCCGGCAGCCGGGGCACGAGCTCGCGCCCGCCGCCGAACGGGTCCGACACGATCCGCACCCAGTCCCGCAGCGGTCCGGCGGGCAGGCGGGGCAGGATCCGGTCGATCTCCCGCCGTTGGGACTCCTCGCCGGAGTAGAAGCGCAGCACGGCGGCGGTGGCGAGCGCGTCCAGCGCGGTGTCCGGACGCGTGGCGGCCAGGTCGTCGGCGATCGCGGCCAGGCCGGCGAAAGCGGTGCCGTGCTGCCTGGTCAGCGCGGCCAGCCTGCCGACGTGCAGGGAGGCCGCGGCGATCACGGCCGGGTCGTCGGTACGGTCGCGGGCCCGATCGGCCAGTTCCCGCACCCAGGACAGGTCCCCGGTGAAGACGGCCAGGCCGGCCGCGTCCGCGAGCAGCCGGGCACCCTCGTCGCGTCCGGGACGCAGCTCCGCCGCGCGGGCCAGCGCCTTGGCCGCCGCCGCGTAGCCACCTCGCCGACGCGCCCTACCGGCCGTGTGCTCCAGGGCCGCCGACACGTCGGCATCCGGGTGGAGGGTCGCGGCGGCGAGATGCCAGGCACGGCGGTCCGGTTCGTCGCGCAGGGCGTCGGCCAGCGCGCGGTGAGCCGCCATCCGGGCGTCGAACGACGCGGCGTGGTAGACCGCGGAACGGATCAGCGGGTGGCGGAACCGTGGGTGCCGGCCCGCCCGGCGGATCAGCCCGGACTCTTCGAGCGCGGGCCAGGCTTTGTCGTCGGCGTCGGGCAGCAGCGCCAGGACGGCGTCCGGGGGGTCCTCCACATCGGCGGCGGCCAGCAGCAGCAGGGCGCGCCGGCCGGCTTCCGGCAGCTCTGTCAGCCGGGCGGCGTAGACGTCCTCCAGGCGCTCGCCGACCGGCGGCGGACCGTGATCGTCGCGGTCGGAACGAGCGTGTTCGGCCAGCTCGAGCAGGGCCAGCGGATTCCCCGCGGCCTGGTCGAGGACGCGTTTCCTGATCCTTCCCGTCAGGCCGGGCGAGTGCAGGTCGAGCAGCCGCCGGGACGCCACGTCGTCGAGCGGGCCCAGCCTGAGCGTCGGGAAATCCCGGTCGAGGCCGGGATCGCCGTCGCGTGCGGCGACCAGCACGGCAACCGGGTCGGCGTCCAGCCGCCGGGCGGCGAAGGCGAGGACGGCGGCGGAGGCGGAGTCGATCCACTGGGCGTCGTCGAGCACGACCAGGAGGGGCGCCCGCTCGGCGACCTGGGACAGGAGGGTCAGGACCGCGACGCCTGTCAGCAGGGGGTCGGGGGCGTCGGGCGCGAAGCCGAAAGCCCCCAGCAGCGCCAGGCGCTGCCTGTCCGGCAGGTCGGCCGCCTCGTGCAGCACCGGCCGCAGGAGCTGGTGGAGTCCCGCGAAGGCCAGGTCTCTCTCGGATCCGTGGCCGGTCGCGCGCAGCACCCGGTGGCCTGCCGCCTCGGCGCGGCGGACCGCTTCCTCCAGCAGGGTGCTCTTGCCCGTCCCCTCGGCTCCGGACAGGAGCAGGACGCGTCCGCCGCCGGACCCGTCGGCCACGAGGGCGGAGAGCCGCTCGATCTCGGCGTCCCGCCCGATGATCGGGTCGCGCGGCACCCGCTCGTCCATGGGCCTCCCTCCGGAAAACGCCTGTGCCCGTCGGCCGTGACGCGGCGTCGTCGCAGGTCCGTACCGCTTCCTTGTCACCGTAGCAACGGGTGCCGGACGGCAGATGCAGTCACCTGTCGCATACCGCTCGACCGGGGCGGCGGCGCACGATGGACGGGCGGCGGCTTCCACCGCGTTCACCACCACTCATCGATCAAGGAATACTCATGATCACCGATCAGATCACCCTGGGTGACGTCACGGTCACGCGGGTGTGGGAGTTCTACGGACCCGTCGCGATGACGCCCGAGACGTTCTTCCCGGAGAGTTCGCCACGCGCCTGGGAGGAGCACGCCTCCTGGCTGGAGCCGCACTTCGTGGACCCTGAGACGCGGATCGTCAACTCCGCGATCCAGACCTGGCTGCTGCGTAGCGAGGGCCGGAACATCCTCATCGACACCGGGGTCGGCAACCACAAGGAACGGCCCTACTCGCCGGTGTGGAGCCGCCTCGACACCGGTTTCCTGGACAACCTGGCCCGCGCCGGCGTACGGCCCGAGGACGTCGACCTCGTGGTGAACACCCACCTCCACGTGGACCACGTCGGCTGGAACACCTACCTGGACGGCCGCGCCTGGGTGCCGACCTTCCCCAACGCCACCTACCTCATGCCCAAGGCCGACTTCGACTTCTGGAACCCGGCGAACGAGCACAAGCCGCTGCTCGGCCGGGGCAACCAGAACGTGTTCGAGGACAGCGTCGCCCCCGTCCACGAGGCGGGCCTGACCACGCTGTGGGAGGACTCGTACACGATCGACGCCAACCTGCGCCTGGAGCCCGCGCCCGGCCACACCCCCGGGTCCTCCGTGGTCGTCCTCGAATCGGGTGCGGACCGCGCGGTGTTCGTCGGCGACCTGCTGCACAGCCCCGTGCAGTTCGTGGAGCCCGACACGAACAGCTGCTTCTGCGAGGACCCTGCCGGGGCCCGCGCCACCCGCCGCAAGGTGCTCGGCTGGGCCGCCGACCGCAACGCCCTGGTCGTCCCCGCACACCTGGGCGGGCAGGGGGCCGCCGAGGTGAGCCGCGAAGGGAGCGGGTTCGCCATCAAGGGCTGGGCGCCGTTCGCACCGCACGCCGAGAGCCTGGAGGAGGCTCGATGAACCACCGTACGCGAGACGCCGCCGTCACCGCGCAGGGCGCCGTACGGGGCCTGCGCCGCGACGGGACAAGCGTTTTCCTGAACATCCCCTACGCCGCTCCACCGGCGGGCGCCGCCCGATTCGCCGCCCCGAGGTCGCACGCCCCTTGGGACGGCGTGCGGGACGCCACCACGCCGGGTCCGACCGCGCCGCAAGCCGAACGCAGGCTCGGCAGCGTGGACATGACCCCGTACTTCGGGCCGGGCTGGATCCCCGGCGAGGACTTCCTGACCGTCAACGTGTGGACGCCGGAAGCCGGCGGCGCGCGGCTGCCCGTGATGGTGTTCGTGCACGGCGGCGGGTTCGTGGCGGGATCCACCCGGTCCGAGATCTACGACGGCGCCGCCTTCGCCCGCGACGGGGTCGTCCTGGTGACGCTGAACTACCGGCTGGGCGTCGCGGGCTTCCTCGACCTGCCCGGAGCGCCCGCCAACCGGGGCCTGCTCGACGTGATAGCCGCCCTGCGCTGGGTACGGGAGAACATCGCCGCGTTCGGCGGCGACCCCGGCCGCGTCACGCTGTTCGGCCAGTCCGCGGGCGCCACGATCGTGGGCGGTGTGCTGGCCGCGCCGCAGGCCGAGGGGCTGTTCCGGCGCGCGATCGTGCAGAGCGGCAGCGGTCTGGGCGCCTTCACGTCCGAGCAGGCCGCCCGCGTGACCCGCGCCGCGGCCCGCACCCTGGGGATCGAGCCGCACGCCGCGGCCTTCGCCGGCGTCCCCGACCAGCGGCTCGTCGAGGTCGTATCCGAACTGTCGGGCATCGACCTGCGGACCGAGACTCACACGGACCCGCTCATCGGGCTCAGCGCATTCAGCGTCGTGCTCGACCGGCAACCGGCCGAGGCGGTCGCCGCGGGCCGCGGCGCGGGGGTGGACCTGCTGGTGGGCACCAACACGGAGGAAGGCAACCTCTATCTGGCGCCGTTCGGGAGCCTGTCCACGTCGACCGCGGCGGACGTGGACGCTGCCGCGGCCCGCTCGCACCCGGATCCGGCCCACCTCGTCGAGACCTACCGCAAGGCCAGGCCGGAGGCGTCCTTCGGGGAACTGCGCTCGGCCATCATGGGCGACGCCCTGTTCGGCGTGGGCAGCCGGCGCCTGGCCGACGCGCACGCGGGACGCGCGGACGCCGCCACTTACCGCTACTCATTCGCGTGGCGCTCGAACGCTCTGGGCGGCGAACTGGGTGCCACCCACGCCGTGGAGCTGCCGTTCGTCTTCGACGTCACCGGGCTGCCCCGGCTGCGTGGCCCCGAGGCCCTGCTCGGGCCGGACGAACCGCCCGCGGAGCCGGCCGCCCGCATGCATGCCGCCTGGGTCTCCTTCGCCACGACCGGCGACCCCGGCTGGGACCGCTACGACACCGGCCGCCGGGCCACCATGCGCATCGACGCGGAATGGAGCCTGGTGGACGACCCGCACGGCGAGGAGCTTCAGGCGTGGCTCTGACCCCATCGGCCCGGGATGCATGCAGTTCGCGGGCACCGCGCCCGGCTGGGGCCGCCGCGAGCTGATCGTCGAGGGGTCGGCCGGCGCGGCTAACCGGGTTGCGGAACGGGTTCGGGGACGACCATGGAGGCCACGTCAACCTTGGACTTCAGGTAGCCGAACTCGTACATCAGGTCCGCCACCCGCTGGATCCGCTTGGGGTTCAGCGAGGTCGGGAAGGTGCCCATCGCCATGGTCATCACCGCCTGCTTGGGCGTCTGCGTGTAGAGCGGGACGACCTCGGCCAGCTCGGCGCGGTTGGTGGCGGCCAGGCGCTGGGCCTTGGCGACCGCGCGCTGGAAGGCGGCGGTGGTCTTCGGATGCTTGCTCACCCACTCCGCCGTGCCGGCCCAGCCGTCGATCGGCAGCGCGTCGGTCGGGCCGGTGTTGGTGTCGAGCAGCAGCCGGGCGCCGGCCTGCTGGGCGGCCGACAGGAACGGCTCCACCATCCACGCCGCGTCCACCTTCTCGCTCGTCAGCGCGCCCAGCTGTGCCTGGAAATCGATGGCGACGAACTTCACCTGTTTCGGCGTTACTTCATACGCCTTCAAATGGGCGCTCATGGACATGGTGCCCAGGTTGTTCAGGGAGTTGACCGCGATCGTCTTGCCTTTGAGGTCTTTGGGGGTCTGCAGCGGGGAGTCCTTGCGTACCACGACGCCGGCGATGCCGGGCGCGCCCTGCAAAGTGTCTGAAAGGATCTTCAATTTGGCGGCGCCGCTGCCCTGGATGTTGATGAGGGAGACGTAGCTGCCCTTGAATATGTCGATGCCGCCGTTGAGGATCTTCGGCATGACCTGCTGCGGGGCCTGGATGATCTCCGTCTTGACGGTCAGGCCCTCGGCCTTGAAGAAGCCCTTGCGATCGGCGATGAACACCGGCGCCGAGGAGGGAGTGGGGCTGACGCCGATGGTCAGCGCGGTCTTCTCCAGGTCTCCCGGCGTGCCCGGGTTCGCCGCGAGGGTGCTGCCGCCGCCGCACCCGGCGAGGGCGGCGGCGGCCAGGAACGCCAGGAACGCGCGAAAAGCAGAACCGGATTCCATTGAGGGTTTCTCCTTGGCGAGTCCACGCATCCGAAAGGCCGCCGGTGATCGTACAGCAGGATCTGCGGCAATTGCCATGAAATATCATGAGTCATGACTCGGTGGAACATTACGGGTTGTCCAAAAGTGTCCTATTTCTGGCAACCTTGGGCAGATAGGAGGGATTCCAGGTCAATCGGCCATTCCAATGGAAGTCATGGTCTTTGTAAGGTTGGCCTACCTCGTCGGTGTGTGCTCAAATTGCTCTTCGTCTCGTGGCGCGCATCACGCGCCTCGCATGCCGGCGTGCGTTCAGGCGACAGAGTGGGGAGCCAGTGACGAAGCAACCGACCGCGCGCCGCCCTCGCCCCCGATTAGCGCACGTCCGCAGGAGGCAGAAGCGCAGGCTGCGACTGCGTGACTGGCGGGTGCGGGCGCGTCTCGTCGCCCTGATCCTCATCCCCACCGGGGTGGGCGTCGTGCTCGGAGCCCAGCAGGTGATCACCTCGTGGGCCGCGGCGGGCCAGTACCAGCGCGTACTGGAGAAGGCCGAGCTCGGTGACACCGTCATCGAGCTGACCCACCAGCTCGCCCGCGAGCGCGACCTCGCGGTCTACTTCGTGGCCACCGGCCGTTCGGCCGCGCGCGCGGAGCCGCTGCGCAGGCAGTTCGCCCCCGTCGACGAGGCGGTCGCCACCGTACGCGCGAAGGCCCAGGCGATCACCCCCGACCACGGCGAGAGCGCCTGGACCATCACCCAGCAGATGATCAGCCGCCTGCCGGAGATCCCCGCGACCCGCGGCATCGTGCAGTCCACCCAGTTGCTCGCGCTGCCGGCGCTGACCAAGTACTCCCAGATCATCAACGCCTTCCAGCAGTTCCACGACCAGATCGCCCAGGGCGGCGACCAGGAGGCCCTGGGCAACAGCGTCCGCGCGCTGGCGGCCCTGTCCAAGGCGCACGACGCCGCCTCGCAGCAGCGCGGCCTGCTCGCCGCGGTGGCCTCGGCGGGCCGCTTCCAGAGCGGCGAGCTCGAACGCTTCATGGCCGCACGGGCCCAGCAGGAGAGCGAGATCGCCGTGTTCAGGTCGGTGGCCACGCTGGACCAGCTGCAGACCTACGACGACACCGTCACCGGCACGCTGGTGGACCGCGCCGAGGCGATCAGGCTGCGCGCGCTGGCCCAGGTCACCGAGGGCGGCCGGGTCGATCTCGACCCGGGTCGCGAGGACGACGCCGAGCGCTGGTTCGAGGCGATCAGCGGCACCGTGGACGGCATGTGGACCGTCCAGCGGCGGC
Source organism: Nonomuraea sp. NPDC004186 (assembly GCF_053603495.1). Taxonomy (NCBI): domain Bacteria; kingdom Bacillati; phylum Actinomycetota; class Actinomycetes; order Streptosporangiales; family Streptosporangiaceae; genus Nonomuraea; species Nonomuraea sp. NPDC004186. Next base: position 104,303 of record NZ_JBSGFQ010000009.1, read on the forward strand.
TCGGCGAGTCGATCAACGTGCAGAGCCGCACGCTGCAGGACTCCGCGCGCCGCGACGCGCTGCTGGCCGCCACCTACAGCCTCCTGCTGCTGCTCGCGGTCCTGATGGTCACCGCCATCATGGCCCAGTCGCTGGTCAGGCCGCTGCGCCGGCTGCGCACCGAGGCCCTGCACATCGCCGGGGTACGCCTGCCCCGGACCGTGCGCTCGCTGCACGAGGCCGGCGACGAGACCACCGTGGCCATCCCGCCCATCGGGGTCGACTCCCTGGACGAGGTCGGCGAGGTCGCGCGGGCCTTCGACGAGGTCCACCGCGAGGCCGTCCGGCTGGCCGGCGAGGAGTCCAGGCTGCGCGCCAACGTCAACGCCATGTTCGTCAGCCTGTCCAGGCGCAGCCAGACCCTGGTGCAGCGGCAGATCAAGCTCATCGACGGGCTGGAGCGGGGCGAGCAGGACGAGCAGCGGCTGGCCAGCCTGTTCACGCTCGACCACCTGGCCACGCGCATGCGGCGCAACAACGAGAACCTGCTGCTCCTGGCCGGTCAGGAGCCTCCCAGACGCTGGAACAAGCCGGTCAGCGTGGCCGACGTCGTACGCGCCTGCCTGTCGGAGGTGGAGAACTACGAGCGGGTCACGCCCCGGGTCGCCACCCGCAGCGCCGTCTCGGGGCAGGCGGTCAACGACATCATCCACCTGCTGGCCGAGCTGGTGGAGAACGCGCTGTCGTTCTCGCCCCAGACCACGTCCGTCGTCGTCACCGCCGCCGCCATCGAGGGCGGCGGCGCCGTGCTGTCCATCACCGACAGCGGCATCGGCATGGTCCCCGACGAGCTGGCGCAGGCCAACGAGCGCCTCTCCAACGTGCCCACGGTGGACGTGTCGGTCTCGCGGCGCATGGGGCTGTTCGTGGTCGCCCGGCTGGCCCACCGCCACGGCATCCGGGTGCAGCTGCACCTCAACGACTCCAAGGGGCTGACCGCGACGGTGTTCCTGCCGGAGGCGCTGCTGCAGCCGCCCGCCCAGCCGACGCCGGCGGCGTCCTTCGGGCGGCCGTTCGACATCTCCGACTCCTGGGTCACCCCTCCCCCGCCCGTGGTCCCGTCCCCGCGGCCGTACTCGCCGGCCGTGGGGACGGGTTCGGCCGACTGGCCGTCGTTCGCCACCGATCCCGGGCCCGACACGTCCTCGGCGGACTGGTCGGCGGCCTCCATCTGGCCGGGGATGTTCGACACGCCCGGGGCCAGGGCGCGCTTCGACCTCCTGCGCGGCGGCCCGGGCCCGGTCCCGGGAGGCCCGTCCTTCGGCGGCACGGCCCCAGGCCCGGTCCCGGGAAGCCCGGCGTTCGGTGGCGCGGCGCCGGGCCCGATCGCGAGCGGTCCAATCGCGAGCGGCCCGGTCCCAAACGGGGCCGTCCCCGCCAGGGCTATCTCCGTGGATCCGCTCGGCACGGGGCTGGGCGTCGCGCCCGTCCCCGACCCCGACGGCTACCTGCCGATCTTCGCGGCGGTGAAGTCGGCCTGGTTCAACCACGACACCTCCGACGGCGCCTGGAGCTCGCCCCAGGCCGACGCCGGGTGGAGCGCGGCCGAGGCCGCCGCCAGCCCGGCCAACGACGGCACCACCGCCTCCGGCCTGCCCAAGCGCGTGCCCAAGGCCAATCTGGTGCCCGGCAGCGCCGACAATCCCTCGGTACCCAAGGGCGTCGCCCCCATCCCGCAGATCTCGCCCGAGCAGGTCCGCGACCGCATGGCCAGCTACCAGCAGGGGTTCCGAGCGGCCCGCGACGACATCTGCATGCGCAGCATCCCTCCCTTCGATGCAGGGAGCACGACCCGCGAGGAAGGCCCATGACCCGCAACAGCAATCTCGACTGGCTGATCACCGACTTCGCCCGGTCGGTCCCCGGCGTCGCCCACGCGGCGGTCGTCTCCTCCGACGGGTTGCCGCTCGCCGTCTCGGCCGGTTTCCCGCCCGAACGCGCCGAGCAACTGGCCGCCGTCGCCTCGGGCCTGGCCAGCCTGACGCAGGGCGCGGCCACGCTGTTCGAGGGCGGGCCGGTCGTCCAGACCGCCATTGAGATGCAGCGCGGGCTCATGCTGAACGTGGCCATCAGCGACGGCTCCTGCCTGGCCGTGCTGGCCACCCCCGACTGCGACATGGGCGTGGTGGCGTACCAGATGACGCTCCTGGCCGACCGGGCCGGACAGGTGCTCACCCCGGCCCTTCGCGCCCGGCAGTCCTGGTGAGTGGACATGACCGACCCGCCCTGGAGCGGCGGCTGGCGGCCGCCGCCCGACCCCGACGAGCAGGACCCGGATTCGCCGGTCCGGCCTTACGCCGTCACCGGCGGGCGCACCGCGCCGCGCATCAAGCTGGCGATGGAGGCCCTGGTGTGCTCCGCCGACGCGCCGCCGCACACCTTCGCCCTGATCACGCCCGAGTACGCCGCCATCAGCGAGCTGTGCCGGCAGGTCCGGTCGGTGGCCGAGGTGGCGGCGGTGCTGCAGATCCCGCTCGGGGTCGCCCGCGTCCTGATCGCCGACATGGCGGCCGAAGGGCTGCTGCACCTGTACCACCCGCGCCTGCCCGGCGGGCGGCCGGAGGCCGGCCTGCTGGAACGGGTGCTCAGCGGGCTGCAGCGGCTCTGAGCCCGGCGTCCACGGGCTGACGGCCGCCACGCCGCCTCACGCGCCGGCGGGACGGCCCGGCCAGGCGGCCAGCACCTCTTCGGCGAGTTCCGCCGCCGACCGGCCGTCGGTGTCGAGGCGGAGGTCGCCCGCGCCGGCGTGCTCCAGGGCCTCGGCCTCACGGGCCGCCCGTTCGGCGGCCCGCCGCAGTGCGCCGGGATCCAGCCCCTTCAGCTCGTCGCCGGGGATGGCCGGCCCTCCGCCCTGCCCGCGCAGCATCACCCGTTCGGCCAGCGTGCCGGGTCCGGCGTGCAGGCGGCACACCGTCAGCGCGGCTCCGGGGAGGGAGTCCGCGTAGGTGTCGAGGCCGGCGTCGCCGGAGACGATCAGGCAGCGGGCTCCGGCGGCCCGGTAGCCGGACCACAGGGCGGCGAGGTTGCCCGCTCTGAGCCGCCGGGCGTCCTCGGTGACGGGACGGAGCACGCCGATCTGCTGGAGATCGACGTAGGCGGCCGGGACGCCGCTCCTGATGAGGCGCGAGAAGACCTCGTACGCGACCGTGGACTTGCCGACGGCGGTCGCGCCGGAGAACCACAGCACCGGCACCCGCGCGAGCGGCCATCCCCCGGCCCGGGCGAGGACCGTCCTGGCCGCCTCCGCAATCGAGAGCCCGTCGGTGTCCACGCACACATCGGCGAAGTCCGTACGCTCCAGGGCCTCCGCATCCGCGATGGCCTGCTCGACCAGGTCGGGACGCCAGCCCCTGGCGAGGAAGCGCTCCTTGAGCTCGGCCTGGCCGACCCGCAGCCGGCACAGCGTCAGCGCGGCGTCCGGGAGCAGCCGGGTGTACTGGCGGACCTCTTCGTCGGTGAAGACGAAGCCCGACAGGACCACGCACTGGGCGCCTTCCCGGCGGAAGTTCGGCCACATCGCCGCCAGGTGGCGCGCCCGTACGGGGTGCGTGCCGCCTTCGGGGAGCGGGTGGAACATGCTGATCTGGTCGCCGTCGACGAACGCCGTCCTGACGCCGCTCCGGCTGAGCTGGTTGAACACCTCCCAGCCGACCGTCGACTTGCCGACGCCCGACGGACCGCAGAGCCACAGCAGGGGCAGCCGATCATCGCTCATCCACGCGACCGTAGTCGGCCCCCGCCCCGCCCGGCGACCCCTTTTCGGAGGGCAGGGTCAGCGGGTGGGCGGGACGAACTCGGGCTGGTCGATCACGCGCAGCCAGCTCCCGTCCGGCTGGCGGCGTACGACCTGGGCCCGCGCCCCGGCCCCGTCCCTCGGCGGGGTGGAGGTGAGCGCGATGTCGCCGTGGATCAGCGTCGGCAGCGGCTGCTCGGGCTCGAAGTGCGGCCGCCCGGCCAGCACCTTCTCCCACAGCTCGCGGATCGCCTCCCGGCCCACCGTCTGGCTGCCCGGCGGGTAGGCCAGCACCGCGTCCTCCTCGTACAGCGCCGCCACCCCGGCCGCGTCACCGGCGTTGGACCGCTCGACGAACAGGCGGGTGATCTCCTCCGGCCGCATGGCCTTCTCGTATTCCGTCATGTTTTCCACCCTGCCCGGCCACCCATCAGAAGTCCAACAGATGGTTCTGATGGAAGCTAGAATCTCTGGTTATGGAACTGAGGCAGCTGGAGTACTTCGTCGCGGTCGCCGAGGAGCAGAACTTCACCCGGGCCGCCGAGCGGGTGCACATCAGCCAGTCCGGCGTCAGTGCCCAGATCCGCCAGCTCGAGCGCGAGCTCGGCGCCGAGCTGTTCGACCGCTCGGGCCGCACCGCGACGCTGACCGTCGCGGGCCTGGCGGCTCTGGAGCACGCCCGGGCCGCGCTCGCGGCGGCAGGGGCGGTCGGCGAGGCGGTGGGCGAGGTGACCGACCTGATCCGGGGGCGGCTCACGGTCGGGATGGTGATCGGCTGCACGGTCACGCCGCTGTTCGACGCGCTCGCCGCCTTCCACCGGGCGCATCCCGGTGTGGAGCTCTCCCTGCTGGAGGACAACTCGGACCGCCTCATCGACGGGGTCCGCGCCGGCACGATCGACCTGGCCCTGGTGGGCACGGCCACCGACGCCCTCGACGGGCTGGAGGCGCTCACGATCATCAGCGAGCGCCTCGTCGTGACCGTCCCGCCCGGCCACCCCCTGGCCGAGCTGCCCCAGGTCGGCCTGCGCGACCTGGAGGCGCACCCGATCGTGTGCATGCCGCCCGGCACCGGGCTGCGCGCGGTGTTCGACCGGGCCTGCGTCGCGCAGGGCCGCAGGCCCGTGATCGCCCTGCAGGCCAGCGCCGCCGACGCCATCGCCGACCTCGCCGCCCGCGGCGTCGCCGTCGGCGTCCTCAGCGACTCCATGGCCGCCCGCCACCGCGACCGGCTCGTCGCCCGCACCATCGCCGACGTCGAGGCGCCCGCCCTGCTGGCGCTGGTCTGGCGCACCGGCCACGGCCCGGCCGTACGGGAGCTCCTGGCCCGCGGCCGGCAAGCCTTCGGGACCTCCGCCGCGACCACGGCAGCGGTCAGCCGGTGAGCTCGCTGAAGAGACGCAGGGCCCCCTTGACGCCTTCCGGGGAGAAGAGAGCGTCGAGGCCGTCGGTGGCGAAGCGGGCCAGGCGCGCCGCACGGGGGAACATGACGCTCTCGTAGGCGCGGACCGCCGCGTCCACGTCGGGCTCGGCGGCCAGGGCGTCGGCCAGCTCGGCGCCGTCGAGCATGGCGAGGTTGGCTCCCACGCCCAGCGGCGGCATCAGGTGGGCGGCGTCGCCCAGCAGCGTGCGGCCCGGGGTGTGCGGCCAGGAGTGGCCGACGGGCAGCGTGAACAGCGGGCGGGACTCGAACGGCTCGTCGGCCTCCAGCAGGAGCGCGCGTACGCTCTCCGCCCAGCCGTCGAACATCGACAGCACCTCGGAGACCGGCCGGTCCTGAGGACCGCGGTAGGCGGCGTAGACGCGGATGCGGCCGTTGCTGTTGCGCTGGGCGAGCACGGCCTTGTCGGGGCCGTAGGCCGACATGGTGCCGTTGCCGACCATGCGCGCCAGTTCGGGGTGGCGGGCCTCCTCGAAGCCGGTCTCGACGAAGCTGACGCCGGTGTAGGCGGGCGTCACCTCCGACAGGCCGGGACGCACCCGGGACCAGGCCCCGTCCGCGCCCACGACCAGGTCGAACTCCTCGCTGGAGCCGTCAGGGAAGAGCACGCTCCGCCCGGCGGCCCCCTCCACGGCGTGGCCCCAGCGGATGGTGCCGTCGGCGAGCGAGCCGATGAGCAGGCCGCGCAGCTGCCCCCGGTCGATCTCCGGCATGCTCTCGTCGCCGTCGGCGGGCTGCTCGTGGTGGAGCAGGGTCCCGTGCTCGTCGTGGATCCGCTTCTCCTGCCCTTCCGGCCGGGCCAGCGCGCGGAACTCGTCGAGCAGCCCGGCCTTGGCCAGCGCGGTCTGCCCGGAGCCCGCGTGCATGTCGAGGGTGCCGCCTTGGGATCGGGAATCGGGTGACGGCTCGCGTTCGAAGACGGTGGCGGGCAGGCCGTGGACCTGCAGGACGCGGGCCAGGGTGAGGCCGCCGAGCCCGGCTCCGACGACGGCAATGCGGGGAGAGGTCATGGGACGATCCTTTCGATACAGTGTATTGGTCAATACACTGTATCGACCATAGACGGTGTATTCTCGTTACTCAAGGAGGTGAGCCCATGCTCGTCTGGGAGCGGCCCGAGCCGCCGAGCAGGCCCACGCCGAGCCCGCTGAGCAGGGAGCGGATCGTGCGCGCGGCCATCGACCTCGCCGACCGCGAGGGGCTCGACGCGGTGTCGCTGCGCAAGGTCGCCGCCGCGCTCGACGCGGGCCCCATGCGCCTGTACGGCTACCTGTCCACCAAGGAAGAGCTGCTGGACCTCATGGTGGACGAGGTGTACGGCGAGATCGTGCCGTCAGAGCCGCCCGGCGGCGACTGGCGGGCGGCGCTGCGGGATCTCGCCCGGCTCACCAGGCAGGCGGCGCTGCGCCACGAGTGGTTCGCCGACCTGCTGGGCGGGCGGCCCAATCTGGGGCCCAACGCGCTGGCCTACCTGGAGACCTCCCTGGCCGCGCTGGGGGACGTGCCGGTCGCCACGGTGATGCGGGTCGTCGGCACCGTCAACGCGTACGTGATGGGCGCGGTCCGCCTCGAGATCACCGAGCGGCGGGCCGAGCGCGCCAGCGGCCTGGACGAGCGGGAGTGGCAGAGCACCGTCGGCCCGTACCTCACCCGGATGCTGGCCACCGGCCGCTACCCGGCGGTGGCCAGGGTCGTCACGGGCGACGACGTCCAGCCCGACTTCGACGAAGGTCTCGACTGGGTGCTCGACGGGGTCGCCCCGCGCGTCACCGGCGCGCCATGATCCGCATCGCCTGCCGTACGACCTCGGCCTGCGCGGGGGCGAGCCCGTCGAGGAACGGCTCGACCGCCGCCGGGTCCCAGTCGGGCGGGCCGGAGCCGGCCAGCAGGTGCACCATGCTGTAGTCGGCCAGCGACTCCGCCAGCGGCCCCACCCGCGGATCGTCCGGTGAGGCGTCGGCCAGCGCGTCGAGCCTGCGGTAGAAGTCGTGGCCGCGTGCCGTCATCTCGGGGTCGGCGGCCAGCGCGTCGAACATCCCGAACGCCCGCTTCCGATCGCCGCTCGTCGCCATGCTGTCCATCAGCACCAGCAGATCGCGGTCCCAGGCCGCCGCCTTCGACGCCGGGAGCTCCACCGTGCGCAGGAACGCCAGCAGATCGGGCGATGAGGTGTCGTCGGGGCCCAGCGACCCGGTCTCGGCCTGCTTGAGCACCTCGGCCAGCCGCCCGCGGCGCAGCTGGATCTCGTGCTCCTGGCGGGCCAGGTCCGCGTCGATCTCGGCGAGGATGTCGGACAGCTCGCGGGAGCGGTCGTCCGCGATGACGTCGCGCGCCTCCTCCAGGCTCAACCCGAGCTCCACCAGGCGCCGCACGCGGGCCAGGGCGATGGCGTCGCGCATGCCGTACTCGCGGTAGCCGTTAGCCAGGCGCGGCGGCTCCGGCAGGATGCCTTGCTGGTGGTAGTAGCGCACCGTCCGGGTGGACACCCCGAGCAGCGCGGCGAGCTCTCCGATCCGCATACCCCACGATAAATCAATGGCAGGTGCCACTGCGCACCGGCTACTGTCAGGTTCGTCGGAAGAACGAAAGGAAAGGCCTCCCATGCGATTCGCAGCCGAACGCCACTATCGCCGGGGCGCGGCGTACGGCGGCGCGCTCGCGCTGGCCGGGCGGCTTTCTGGGTAATCCCCCGTCAGGATTCTCCAGAGGCCGCCGGGCAATCCACCGGGCGGCCTTTCTCTTTGGGCTGATGGTGAAAAGGCATCACACCTGCCTTGCAAGCAGGAGTTCAGGTTTCGAGATCCTGTCGGTCCACGTCAGCACCGGCACGTCCGTAGCCCAATGGCAGAGGCACCGGTCTAAGGAACCGGACGGTGCGGGTTCGAATCCCGCCGGACGTACGTAAGAAAAAGGCCCCGTTGGTCCAGCGGTCAGGACGCCCGGCTTTCACCCGGGAAATCGCCGGTTCGAGTCCGGTACGGGGTACGGCCTGCCGTTTCTCGGCCCGAAAAACCATCGACAATGCGCGAGCTGGGCACATTGGTGAGCCCACCCGGCTGTAAACCGGACGCCTCGGCTGTGGCGGTTCGACTCCGTCCTCGCGCACTTCCTCCGGGCGAGTTGACATCCGTCGCGGATCAACGTGTAATGGCCGTCGCGTCGCGTGACGCCGGCCGTGCGGACGGCGGCGGCATGGAGGCGCCGAAACCAAAGGGGATGAGGCCGATGACTTCTCACATCGCTGGGCCTGCCTGAACGCAGCTGACCCGCGCACGCCGTTCCGGCGTGCTCTGACGGGTTTCCCAGGTCATCGAAGAACCCATCCCGCTTTGGAGCGAATACACGCATGCCCATTGACTTCAACCAGCAGATCATCGACGAGTTCCGGGCCAACAGCGGCCAGGTCGGCGGCATGTTCGAGGGAGCCAGGCTGCTCCTTCTGACGACCGTCGGAGCGCGCACGGGCGCGCGCCACACGACGCCCCTCGGCTACCTGCCCGACGGCGAGCGCAACCTGATCATCGCCTCGGCCGGCGGCGCGCCGCGGCACCCGGCGTGGTACCACAACCTGGTCGCCAACCCGCAGGTCGGCGTGGAGGACGGCGTCTTCACCTACCAGGCGAAGGCGGTCGTGCTGGAGGGCGAGGAACGCGACCGGATGTTCGCCCGCGCCGTGGAGGCCGACCCCGGCTGGGGGCGGTACCAGGAGAACGCGGGCCGCGTCCTGCCCGTGGTCGCGCTCCTCCCGATCTTCGACGGGCCGCCGCCGGGCCGCCTGGGCGACGCGCTCAAGCTGGTGCACGACGCCTTCCGCAGGGAGCTGGCCCGCATCCGCACCGAGGTCGCCCGGTCCGGCCCGCGCCTCGGCGCGCAGCTGCGCGTCAACTGCCTGACCATGTGCAACAACCTGCACGAGCACCACACGCGCGAGGACGGCTCCGTCTTCCCCGCGGTGGAGGGGCGCTATCCGGAGTTGGAGCCGGTGATGGCCCGGCTGCGCGCCGAGCACGAGACCGTCCAGCGGCTGCTGGAAGAGCTCCAGACGCTCCTCCGCGACGACGACCTGTCCCCCGGCACGCTGCTGGCGGAGGTCGAACGGCTCACCCGCGAGGTCGAGGCCCACCTCGACTACGAGGAGGAATACCTCGTACCGCTGCTGAACGGCTGATCCCCCACGACGGGTGGCGAGGTCCGCGGGTCCCAGTGGGCGATGCGGACCTCGCGCAGCCACGCTTCGACCGTCGCCTCATCGGGCTGGTCGGGCAGCGGCGTGCGCACGGTGTCGAACGCCTCCTCGGTGGCCGCCAGGAGAGCTTGGGCCTCTTCCAGGCTGCCGGCGGCGACCCTCTCCCCGAAGGCGCGGATCGCCTCGGGGTCGGGGAGCCGGATCGGCAGGTGGCCGGTCTCGTACAGCTCTCGCCCCTGGTGCAGGAGGCGGGCGAGGTGGCGGGCATGCTTGCTGGTCCGCTTGCGGGTGTCGGCCGAGAACGAGCCGTCGCCGCGCTGGTCGAGGCGTTTGAACTGCTGGGTGGCGTACCCGAGGTAGGCGTTGCGGACCCGCGGGCCGGACAGGAACGCGGTCCTGATGGCGATGAGCTGGTCGCCGAGCGGGGTGCGGGTCTCGTACAGGTCGTCGGGCAGCCAGACCAGCTCCGTCACGGTCGGGTTGCCTCCCAGCGCCAGCGAGCACCACTTGCCGACCTCGTGGAGCGAGCGGTCGGGATTCGTCTGGACGATGCTCTCCTTGGGCCGGGACAGGCCGACCATGTCCAGCGTGGGGGTGGCGAAGACGCCGAGCCGGTCGACGTCGGAGTCGGGCCCCGCCAGGCCGTAGGCGGTGGAGCCGACGACTCCGGCGAGCAGCACGTTGCTGGGGGTGTTGGTCACGGGATGCCCTTCGAGTCGCGCGCTTCCGTCGAAGATAGGGCAAATGATCAAATTTTGCGGCCGTTCGTGGGTCAGCGCAGCTCAAACAAGATTCGGTATGTTCTCGGCGTGGACGACACCTCGCGCGACGATCTCGACGTGGACGCCTTCACCACGGCGATCGAGCACTTCAACCGCTTCTACATCCGGCTCCCCGTGCTGGAGAAGCTGCCGTTCACGACGCTGTCGGTGCTGGACACGCTCGCGTTCAGCGACGGCCCGATGCGGCTGACCGACCTGACCAGGACCGAGCAGGTCAGCCAGCCCGGCATCACCCAGCTCATCACCCGGCTGGAGCGCGACGGCCTGGTGGAACGCCGCCCCGACCCGACCGACGGCCGCGCCGTGCTCGTCCACATCACCGAGGCCGGCCGCCGGATCGGCCGCTCCCGCCACGACGACCGCACCCGCCACCTGGCCCCGCTCATGGCCCGGCTGACCCCCGAACAGCGCCGCGCGATCGCCGCCGCCCTGCCCGCCCTGACCCGCCTCGCGGACCTCGGCCACGAAAGCCCCTGATGCTCAGGCGAGGCCCGCGTCGTGGGCGAGGAGCGCGATCTGGGTGCGATTGTCCAGGTCGAGCTTGGTGAGGATGTTGGACACGTGCGCCTTCACCGTCGTGATGCCCATGGCGAGCTCCGCGGAGATGTCCGCGTTCGTCCGGCCGCGCCCGATCGCGAGGGCGACCTCGTACTCGCGAGGGGTGAGGGCGGCCAGCGCGGCGCGGGCCCGCTCGTAGGCCCCGGCCTGGGCGACGGTGCGCTCCATCAGCCGCCGCGTGATGCGCGGGGACAGGATCGGCTCGCCCGCCGCGACCCGGGTGACCGCCTCCACGATCTGCGGCGGCGGGGTGTCCTTGAGCAGGAACCCGCTGGCGCCGGCGCGCAGCGCGTGCAGGATGTTCTCGTCGGTGTCGAAGGTGGTCAGCACGATCACCTCCGGCGGACGGGCGCGGGCGCGGAGCCGGCGGGTGGCGGTGATGCCGTCCAGCCGCGGCATCCGCAGGTCCATGAGCACGACGTCGGGCGAGTGGGCGTCGGTGGCGGTGATGGCCTCCTGGCCGTCGGCCGCCTCGCCGACGACCGCGATGCCCGCGGCGCCGTCCAGCATCATGGACAGCCCGGCACGGACCAGGGCGTCGTCGTCGACCAGGAGCACGCGGATCACGCGGGCCATGGTAGCCAGGCCTGGAGCCGGAACCGCCCCTCGGTGCTCTGGTGGTCCAGTTGCCCGCCGGCCAGCCGTACCCGTTCGGTGAGCCCGACCAGGCCGACGCCGCTGCCGGGCGTGGTCGGCGCCGAGCCGGGCGGGGGCAGCGGGTTGCTGACGTCGATCAGCAGGCGCGTGCCGGGAGCGCCGCGCAGCAGCACCTCCACCGGCTGGCCGGGGGCGTGCTTGCGGGCGTTGGTCAGCCCCTCCTGGACGACCCGGTAACCGGTCCGTCCGGCGGCGGGCGGGGCGGCGCCGCCGGTCTCGTCGCTGACCTGTACGTCCTGACCGGCGTGGCGCGCTTCGGCGACCAACCGCGCCAGGTCGGCCAGCGTGGGCTGGGGTTCGAGCTCGTCCAGGAGGTCGTCGTCCTCGCGCAGCAGGCCGATCACCTGGCGCAGCTCCTCCAGCGCCTGGTGGACGCCGGAGCGGACCACCCCGGCGGCCCGGGCGAGCTGGTCGGGCGAGGAGTCGGGCCGGTACTCCAGCGCCCCCGCGTGGGTGGCCACCAGCGACAGGCGGTGGGCCAGTACGTCGTGCATCTCCCGGGCGAGCCGGCGGCGCTCGGCCATGCGGGCCTCGGCGACGCGCCTGCCCTGCTCGGCTTCGGCGCGGCGGGCGCGTTCGTGCAGCGAGATGAGCAGGGCGCGGCGGGAACGGGCCAGCGCGCCCCAGCCGAGCAGCGCCCCGTACGCGGCGCAGATCAGCAGCAGCCACCAGCCGAGGGAGATGCCGGAGTTCGGCCGCCACAGCCCCTGGACCAGGTGGGCCGCCATGCCCGTCGCCGCCACCGCCGCCGCGACGGGCCAGCGCCTGCGCTGGGCCACCTGCAGCGCCCCCGTCGTCGCCGCCGGCGTGGCCACCGGGGAGACCACGGCGAGCAGGGCGGCGGCGAGCGCGCCGGAGACCGGCCACCACAGCTGGGCGAGCGCCGCGACCAGGCTCAACACCGCGACCGCGACATCCGGCCAGAGCAACGGCCCGTCGCTCTGCCCCCACAGCGTCACGCCGGTCAGGCCGCCCACCCCGAGGGCCATGACCGCCACGGCCAGGGGCTGCTGGGGCCGCATCTTGCTCACCGGCCAAAGGTTAGTCGCCGGTACGAAGGAGCCATCACCTACTAAGGGAGGACCCGTACCCCACCGGGGACGGACAGAGCGCGACCGCGGGCCCGATGTGGCGACCCACCCGGGCAGGCGAGGCTGAGCGGCGTGAACACCTCCCTCAGAAGACTGCTCCTCACCGTGATCGGCGCGCCCGCGGCCGCCCTGGCCGTGTGGGCCCTGGCGGTGCCGCTGGCCGGCGCCGCACTGACCGTGCGGGCGGGCGGCGGCACGCAGACCGTCGGCCCGGTGTCGGTCATCGTCGCGAGCCTGGTGGCCGGGCTCGCGGGCTGGGCGCTGCTGGCCGTGCTGGAGCGACGGGTCGCCCGGCCCGGCCGCGTCTGGACGATCACCGCCCTGGTCGTGCTCGTCCTGTCCCTGTCCGGCCCGCTCGGCAGCGCCGTCGGTCTCGCCGCGACGCTGGTGCTGATGCTGTTGCACCTGGTCGTCGGCGCCGTGATCGTCGCGGGGCTGGCACGGCGCTGAACCTGCCCTACGGGTACCTCCGTGGCGGGGGTGATCGGGCTGGGCGGCTACTACGGCGAGAATCCACGCACCTCGCCCCTTGCCCACGTCCGGCGGGACGCGCCGCCGTCGTCAACGCCGTCGAGGCGTTCTGCGCGATGAGCCTTGAGGGATCAGCCGGCGCTCGGGAGCCTCGCCTCGCCCGCCGATCGGCGGACCGCGGTCTCGACGAGCTCGCCGACCTGCGCCGCGGGGACGGCGATGCCGGGGTTCCGGAGGGTCCAGCGGAGGAAGTCCTCCACGCTCATGGCGGGTAGTTCGCCGAGGTAGGGCTGGATGTAGACCGGGGTGTTCGGTTCGCTGCGCCAGCTGTCGGCGAGCGTGCCGATGTCCACCGCGTCATGACCGAGGACCTCCAGCAGCCGGGTGGCCTCTGCCTTGGCCTCCGCGTCGTCGCCGGCGATGGGCAGGGCGCTGCGGTCGGGCGCGCCCGCGGGCCGGGCGAGGGTGAACAGCTGGTGCGGGCTGATGTTGTTGAAGGCCTTGACAACCCGGGAGCCCGCGAGGTGGCGCTGCATGAGGGCGCTGGAGGTCAGTTCGCCCGCGTCGAGTTCGGCCAGGTGGCCGTCCCGCTCGGGGTAGTAATTCGACGTGTCGAGCACCGTCTTGCCGGTCAGGGCGTCGGTCGGCAACTGGTCGCAGGCTTTCAGCGGGATGGCCGCCACCACCAGGTCCGCGGCGCGTGCCGCCTCCGCCGGTGTGGCCGCCCGGGCACGTCCGCCCAGTTCGGCAACGAGATCGGCGAGCGTTTCCGGCCCTCGCGAATTGCTGAGGACGACCTCGAGGCCGGCCGCGACGGCCAGGCGGGCGACGGAAGAGCCGATCATTCCGCTCCCGATGAGTCCGAGCGTCTGGGACACCGTTCATCTCCAATGCGTTCAGGTGGGTGATTCGCCTGACAGCCTGGAGCCCCCGCGGCCGCCCGGCCAGGCCCGTGTCCTGCGTACTCACGGCGTGATCACCCACGGCATAGGGTGGTCGCGTGAACGACCGGACCGAGCTGAGCGAGTTCCTCAAATCGCGCCGTGCCCGGCTGCGCCCCGAGGACGTGGGGCTGCGTGACTACGGCGGGATGCGCCGGGTCGCGGGGCTGCGGCGGGAGGAGCTGGCCCGGCTCGCGGGGGTGAGCATCGCCCACTACACGCGCCTGGAACAGGGCAAAGGCGACAGCGTCTCCGACGAGATCCTGGACGCCGTCGGCGCGGCGCTGCGCCTGGACGGCGACGAGCTGACCTACCTGCACCGGATCGCCCGGCCGCCCCTGGCGTGCGAGGGTGGCGCGGCCGCGGTGCCTGCTAGCCTGCGTTATCTGCTGGAGTCGTTCGTGATGACGCCGGCGCTGGTGGTCGGCCGGCACACCCAGATCGTCGGCTGGAACCGGCTGGCGGTGGCGGTGTTCGGCGACTTCCCCGCGCTGCCGCCGGACCGCCGGACGCTCTCGCACCTGCTGTTCACCGAGCCCCACCTGCGCGAGCTGCACCGCACCGGCTGGGAGGGGGCGGCGCGCGAGCAGGTGGCGCACCTGCGGGTCCTGCTCGGGCGCTATCGCGGGGACGCCGGGCTCGCGGCGCACGTCGACGAGATGCGGGAGCTGAGCACGGACTTCGCGCGGATGTGGGCCGAGCACCCGGTCGCGCGGGTCCGGTCCCGGACGTACGTGCTGCACCACCCGGTCGTGGGCGAGCTGACCCTGCACGGCGAGCTCATCGCGCTGCCCGACGAGCCCGCGTGCTGCGGGCTGGACCTGTTCGCCGCCGAGCCGGACTCGGCTTCCGAGCAGGCGCTGCGGGAGCTCGCGAGTCCGGGCTCGGCCTCCGAGCAGGTGGTGGTGCCGGCGCGGCCGTCCGCCCTGTGAGCCGGCTGCCCCAGGTCCGGGGGCGGTCGGCTCTTGCGGTCAGTCCGCCGGCCGGCGGGCCTGGGTCGCCTCGCGGAGGGTCGCCCAGGCGTCCGCCACCGGGCCCACGTGCTCGAGCTTGTCGGGGTTGAGCATCGTACGGATCGCCTGGACCCGGCCGTCGAGGACGTCGAGCGTCCAGGTGTTGACGACCTTGCCGTCCCGATCCCGGAAGATCGCGCCCGGCTGGCCGTTCATCTGGTGCGGCTCCACCACGCCACCAATGCGGGCGAACAGCGGGGCGAGCGCGGCGAACACCCGGACCACGTTCTCGGCGCCGAAGACGCCCGTACCCCACTGCGGGGCCTTGCCGCCGCTGTCGGCGACCATGTGCACGTCGGCGGCGAGCAGCGCCCGCAGACCTTCGACGTCGCCTTCCCGGAAGGCGTCGAAGAACCGTTCGGCCAGCTCCTCCCGCTCCTTGCGGTCGGCCTCGAACCGGGGCCGGCCCGCGTCCATGTGGCGGCGCGCCCGCGCCGCGAGCTGGCGGCACGCCGCCTCCGAACGCCCCACCGCCGACGCGACCTCGCCGAAGCCGAACCCGAACACCTCCCGCAGCACGAAGACCGCGCGCTCGAGCGGGCTGAGCCGCTCCAGCAGCAGCAGGGCCGCCATGGACAGCGAGTCGGCCAGCTCCGCCGAGCGCTCCGGGTCCTGGTACGGGTCGGCGAGCAGCGGCTCGGGAAACCACGGCCCGACATACTCCTCGCGCCGGACCCGGGCCGAGCGCAGCACGTCGATGGCGATCCTGGTCACCACAGCCGCCAGGAAGGACTTGGCCGAGACGGGCTCGGTCGGGGAGGTCTGGTAGCGCAGCCAGGTCTCCTGGACCGCGTCCTCGGCCTCGCTCACGCTGCCGAGGATCCGGTAGGCGATCGAGAACAGCAGCGGCCGCAGCTCCTCGAACTCTTCGGCGCGGGTCATGCCAGCTCTTCCTTGAAGCCCTGCCGCCACGAGGGGTAGCGCAGCTCCCAGCCCAGCTCCCGCTTGGCCTTGGCGTTGGAGAAGCCGCGCCCCTCGGTCATCATCGTCACCGCCACGTCCCCGGCCAGCGGGCGGGCCAGCCAGGCGGGGACCCGCATCGGCCGCTTGGCGCCCGCGCACCCGGCCAGGTAGGGCAGCCACTCGCCGGCCGGGGCCGGTTCGTCGTCGACGATGTTGAACACTCCCCTCGCCCGCTGCTCCACGGCCAGGACGGTAGCGCTCGCCGCGTCGTCCAGATGCACCCACGAGCAGTGGCCGGCACCGCTCCCGACGACCGGGAACTGCCGCTTGCGTACGGGCTCGACCAGGTCGTCGGTGGCGCCCGGACCGTAGAACCAGCCGTACCGCAGGACCGCGCCGCCGGCCTTGACGACCACGTCCTCGACGTGGCCGATCGCCTTCATCCCGGGCTCCGCCGGCGTCCCCGTCATCGGGTCCACCGGGTCCTGCTCGGTCTTGACCCAGCCGCCCTCGCGGATGCCGTTCCAGGCGCCGTAGCTCTGCGCGACGAAGCCGGTCACGCCGGTCGCCTCGGCGGCGGCCAGCAGGTGATCCGTTCCCTCGGTACGCAACCGGTTGGTGCCGGCGAACCACCGATCCATGTGCTTCATGTCGGGCTTGCCGGCGTGTGCCACCGAAATCGCGGTCATCTGGTGGACGATCGCGTCCGGCCGGGCCTTGGCCACCGCCTCACCGACCGACACCGCGTCCAGCCCGTCCATCACGACCGCCTCGGCGCCCAGCTGCTCCAGCAAGCCCCTCTTGGCCGCGCTCGTCGTCGAAGCCGTCACCTGGTGTCCCCGGGCCACCAGCAGCGGCACCAGCCGCTGCCCCAGAACCCCGCTTCCACCGGCCACGAACACCCGCATGATCATCACCTTTCCGAACTCAGAACCCGTTTCCGCAACCCGAGACGAAACAGCCCTCCCGGCTGTGACATCGGCGGGCTCAGCGGTGCAGGGTGGTCTCCCGCTCCATGCGCGCCAGCTTCTCGGGATTGCGCACGGCGTAGAGGCCGGTGATGAGGCCCTCGTCGATGCGTACCGCTACGACGGTGTCGATCTCGCCGTCGAGCCGGAAGATCAGCGCCGGGTAGCCGTTGACCTGCGCCGCCTGCAGCGACACCATGGGCTTGATCCTGCTCAGCACGGGAGCCACGTTGCCGGCCCCCACGACGGGCGCCAGCGCGGCCTGCTTGATTCCGCCGCCGTCGGTCAGGAGGACGACGTCCGGCGCGAGAATGTCGAGCAGGCGTTGCAGGTCGCCGGTTTCGACCGCCCGCCGGAACGCCGCCAGCGCGTCCCGGGTCTCGGCCGGGGAGACGATCCCGCGCGGCCGGCGCGCGGCGACGTGCGCCCGTGCCCGGTGGGCGATCTGGCGTACCGCGGCCGGGCTCTTGTCGACGGCTTCGGCGATCTCGTCGTAGTCCAGGTCGAACACCTCGCGCAGCACGAAAACCGCCCGCTCGGTCGGCCCCAGCGTCTCCAGCACCAGCAGCATCGCCATCGAGACGCTGTCGGCCAGCTCGACGTCCTCGGCCACGTCGGGCGTGGTCAGCAGTGGTTCGGGCAGCCAGGGGCCGACGTAGGACTCCTTGCGCCGGCCCAGCGTACGCAGCCTGCTCAGCGCCTGCCGGGTGGCGATCCGGACCAGGTAGGCGCGCTGATCCCGTACGTCGTCAAGATCGACGCCCGCCCACCGCAGCCAGGTCTCCTGCAGGACGTCCTCGGCGTCGGCGGCCGAGCCGAGCATCTCGTAGGCGACCGTGAACAGCAGGTTGCGGTGGGTGAGGAACGCCTCGGTGGCGGCGTCCGGGCTCATGTCCCCGCCGCGATCTTCGGGCGCGGTGTGCGGCATGGGTGGCTCCTGTTCGCTCTTGACTGTGTCACCCACCAGACGCCGGACCCCGCCGTTTTGTGACGCCGTGGCCCTTGTGACACACCTCACGTACTCCGCGCTGTCACAAGGATCGGCTCGCCGGCATCTCGTGTTCATGAGATCAGCACTTGACACCCTGCGCCGCGACTTCGGCGGCGACATCATCGAGCCGGGCGCAGCGGAGTACGCGTCGGCCGGCCGCTCGGTACTGACTTCGGGCAGTCCAGCTTATGTTCTGCGGCCCAAGAGCGTCGCGGACGTGCGGGCGGGCGTCAGGTTCGCCGCCGGCAGCGGGCTCCTGCTGTCCGTACGCGGCGGCGGCCACGCCTTCGCGGGCTTCGGCACCAACGACGACGGCATCGTGATCGACCTCAGCGGCCTCGCGCAGGTGGAGGTCATCGACAAAGAACGGCACCTCGTACGGATCGGCGGCGGCGCCACCTGGGGTCAGGTCGCGACCGCCCTGGCCCCGCACGGCCTGGCGATCTCCTCGGGCGACACCAAGAGCGTCGGCGTCGGCGGGCTGACCTTGACCGGCGGCATCGGCTGGAAGGTCAGGAAGTACGGCCTGGCCCTGGACAGCCTGGTCGCCGCGGAGCTGGTCACGGCGGACGGAGAGGTCGTGCGCGCGAGCGCGGAGGAGAACCCGGAGCTGTTCTGGGCGATTCGCGGCGGTGGCGGCAACTTCGGGATCGTGACCGCCTTCGAGTTCGCGGCACACCCGACGACGGACGTCTTCCACGGAAGGATCGCCTTCCCGGCGGCGGAGGCGGCCGGCGTGCTCCAGGGCTGGGCGGACTACCTCCGCACCGCCCCCGAAGAGCTCACCTCCATCGCGAGCTTCGCCAACCCCTTCGCCGGCGGGCCCGAGGCGCCGGTCGAGCTCTTCGTCACCTTCGACGGCGATGACCCGGAGCTCGCCGCGCGGGTCCTCGACCCGATCCGCCGGCTCGGCACGGTGATCGACGACGACGTCGTGCTGAAGCCCTATGCGGACACGCTCGTGGACGGCGCGACCCCGCCGCCCGGCATCCGGCTCGTCACCCGGAACGGCTTCGCCGACAAGGAGTCGGTGCCCGAGGTCCTTCGGATCCTTGCCGAGGTCGGGGCATCGGAGGGGTCGCCGTTCATCGCCGTTCGCAGCGTCGGCGGTGCGGTGTCCCGGGTCCCGGCCGACGCCACCGCCTACGCGCATCGCCAGGCGGAGTTGATGTTCGTGACGACCACCCTGGGTCCGGAGCCGGTCGTGGAGGCCGCCCGTCCTGCTCTGGAAGCGATCTGGGCGCGGCTCGCACCTCACGCCAACGGCGCGTACGCGAACTTCCTGGCTTCCGCCACCGAGGAGGACGTCGCCGCCGTCTATCCGGCGGGGACCTATGAGCGGCTCGCGGCGGTCAAGCGCCAGTACGACCCCGGCAACCTGTTCGCCCACAACCACAACATCCGGCCTCGGTAGGCCGTCCGCCAACGGGGGCGGGCCCCACGCACGGAGTGTGCGTGGGGCCCGTCTTGATCGGCGTGCTCGAACACCGGCCGCTGCCTCGGGGTCACCAGGGCATCGGACCGTTCTCGCTGAAGAACCCGCCGCTCGGCCCGTCCGCGCCGAGCGTGGCCAGGCGGACCAGGATCGCGGCGCCCTGCTCGGTCGTGAGATAGCCGCTGTGGTTGTTGATCTCCGTGTCCACGTAGCCGGGGTCGGCGGCGTTGACGAGGATGCCGTCCTTGCGCAGCTCGTTGGCGTACTGCACGGTCAGCGCGTTCAGCGCGGTCTTGGAGGGCGAGTACGCGGCCGACGCCGGCAGCGCCGTGAACGGGCCGTCCGGGTCGCTGTTGAGGGTCAGCGACCCGGCGGCGCTGCTGACGTTGACGATGCGCGGCGCCGGCGAGCGCCGCAGCAGCGGCAGCATGGCGTTGGTCACCGCGACCACCCCGAGGACGTTGGTCTCGAACACCGCCCGGACCATGTCCAGGTCGACGGAGCTGGGGACCTGATCGTGGGCGTCGACGGGCGTGACCTGCCCGGAGCCGGTGATGCCGGCGTTGTTGACCAGCACGTCGAGGTGGCCGAAGCGCTCCTCGACCTGCTCCGCTGCCGCCCGGGCCGTGGCCGGGTCGGTGACGTCCAGGGTGACCGCGTGCGCGTCGCCGCCCG
The DNA here is from genome assembly GCF_053603495.1 of Nonomuraea sp. NPDC004186. NCBI lineage: Bacteria > Bacillati > Actinomycetota > Actinomycetes > Streptosporangiales > Streptosporangiaceae > Nonomuraea > Nonomuraea sp. NPDC004186. Next base: position 124,187 of record NZ_JBSGFQ010000009.1, read on the forward strand.
CCGCCCGCAGCGCCGCGGCGGCCTCCTCACCGCGCCGCGGGTCCCTGGCGCCGATCAGGACCGTCATGCCCAGCGCGGCGAGTTGCCCGGCGGCCGCACGGCCGATCCCCTTGTTCGCCCCGGTGATCAGCGCGATGTTCCGATGCGTGGCGTGCTCGCTCATGTCCAGCTCCTTGCTATGGAATGGTGCGTTCCTTCGCTTTCGGAACCCGAGACGAGATGGCCCACCCAGCTGTGACATCCGGCCTGGGTAGACGGGACTCTTCGGGACCGGCTGGTCGATGTCGGCGTGGAGCCGGTGCCGCAGGAGATCGCCCGCCGGGCCGGGTGTCGCACGGTGTTGCTGGTGGGCTCCCCGCGAAGGTCCTGTCCGGTCAGAGAGCCACCTCGCTCAACCGCACGTCACGGGACAAGCGCCGCTGAGGCGTTGAGCGCTGCCTCGATCTGCTTGCGATCTCCCGCATGATGGATTCTCGCCAGCAACCGCCGCAGCGCCGCGGGTGCCTGCGGGCAGGGGATGATCCCCAGGGCGCGCACCGCCGCCGTGGCCACCTTGGGCTCGGGAAAGTAGGCGAAGGTGTCGTACGAAGTCCGCAACACCACCGCCTCCAGTGCCGTCACCGCTGCGGGCCCCTCAGTCAGCGCCGCCATCCAGACGACGCCTCTCGCCAGATCGTCGTTGCGCTCGTCCAGTAGCACCTGTTGCTGCTTTCCGTGGCGCCGCATCGTGGTGGGACCGCACTCCAGCAGCCCGGCCAGCGCTCGTCGGCCGAACTCCCGGCTGCCCTCTCGAAGCGCCAGGTCCATGCACGTCCGCCGCCACGCGACCGTCGGAAGACCCGACGCCAGGGTGGCCAGATGAATGATCAACTGGACCAGGTGCGGCATCGGTTCGACGCCGAGCCACTGCCTCAGGCCCTCTGCCCATCGATCGCGCGGTACGAGCACCGAGTCGGGCAAAGCCGTCGGCGGCCCGTCGGCCAGCGCCAGGTAGGACCGCATGGCCTGAGGCAGGCGAGCACGGTCGGCGCCACGGATCCCCCACGCGGATGGCAGCGTCTCCTCAACGGCGCGTAGCAACGGAGCAAGCTCTCGAAGCTCCGGCTCTTCGAGCCCTTTGAGCGAGGCCAAGGCCAGCTTGACGCATGTGACCCATCGAAAGCCCCGCTTCTGGTCGGCGGCGGCCAGACGCCACAGGACGCTCGCCTGCTCGGCAGTCCAGCCCAGACGCCGCCTGGTGGCGCGTTTCACTATGTCGTCGAAATCCGCGTAAGGGTCCTCTGGCCACAACACCACGCAGAGCGCCGCGGCGCACAGGGCGGCGTCGTCCGTTTTCTCCAGCCGCCGGGCGACGTCCTCCTTGATCCGCGCCCGGGTGGCCCAGCATTCGTCCCAGTCGTCCTTGTGCTGAGTCCGCAGGGCATGGGCTGTGGTGGCCTGCTCGTCGCCGAGGTGGTCCACGAGCCAACGGGCAAGGTCCACCGCCGAAGTCCGAACGTGATCGAGACCGTCCTCACGGCGAAGGATTTGCTTCAACTCGTCCAACTCGTCGTCGCGCATGAGGTGCACTCTTCCAGGCAGGACCGACGGTCGCAGCCACGAGTGCCGGGGACAGGTGAAGCGGGTCCACCCCTCGGGCGAAAGCTTCGTGGAGGATGCGGCCCAGTCGTCGAGGAATGCCGAATGCTCACTGAGCGGGACACGCTCACCCCGCAGGAAGGTCATTCAGCACGCATCTGGTGGTCGAGGGGTTCCAGCCCCCGACTTGGCCGAGCTCCTGGGCGCCCCGCTGCACGTTCCGGCGTGGGTGCAGTTCCTCCTGAGGGAGTAGTCGGCCGGGGTCACCAACGATCAGATGTGATCGCGTCCAGGTAGGGTAGGTGCATGCTTTGACGCCTGCCCGGTAATCGGGCCCCTCCGTCATCTCCTTCGTTCGTCGCAGATCGACCCTGGACCCACGAAGGAGATGCCATTCATGAACACGTCGACCTCCATCGACGTTCCCGACCTGTTCGCCGCGTCTTATGGCGCGAACGGTGCCGAGGCGCGCGCCTGGCTCGCCGATTTGCCTCGCCTCGGCGGCGAGTTCCTGGACCGCTGGCGGCTGCGGCCGGACGGCCCGACCGCGTACGGCATGGCCTCGCTGGTCCTGCCCGTACTTCAGTCCGACGGGACACCCGCCGTCCTCAAGCTTCAGCAGCTCCGGGAGGAGACCGCCGGCACCGCCCCCGGGCTGCGGGCGTGGCAAGGCGACGGCATTGTGCGCCTGCTCGACTATGACGAGCAAAGCGGCACGCAGTTGCTGGAACGCCTGGACGCGGCCCGGCCGCTATCATCGGTGGCCGACGATGACGCGGCCGTGCAGATCCTGGCCGAGCTGATGGCCCGCTTGACCTCGGTTCCTGCCCCAAGGGACCTGCGACGGTTGTCCGACATCGCCGCGGCCATGCTCGAGCAGGTCCCGCAGGCCGTGTCGGCACTGCGCGACCCTGGCGAGCAGCGGCTGGTGCGCAACTGCGCGTCCGCCGTGGCCGAGTTGGTCGGCGAGCCCGGCGATCGCCTGTTGCATTGGGATCTGCACTACGACAACGTTCTGGCCGGGCAACGGGAACCCTGGCTGGCCATCGACCCCGAACCGCTGGCGGGCGATCCGGGGTTCGAGTTGCTGCCGGCACTGGACAACCGGTGGGAGGCGGTGGAGGCCACCGGCGATGTGGCTCGCGCGGTGCTGCGCCGCTTTGACCTGCTGACCGAGGTCCTCGATCTCAACCGGAGGCGGGCAGTCGGCTGGAGTCTCGGCCGCGTGCTGCAGAACGCACTGTGGGATATCGAAGACGGCAAGGCCACGCTCGAACCTACCCAGGTCGCCATCGCTACGGCACTGCTGCGCCGGCGAGAATGAGCATTGGTGTGATCAAGCGGTGAGGTCGCGCTCCTCCCGGTAGCGGGCATGGTGGACGCGTTGGTCATCGATCAGGTGGCCGCAGGCGCCCTCGATCATGCCGGTGGCGATCGGCCACCCCTTCGTCAGGGCCTGATCGTCGCGCAGGAACACCGTATGGCCGGCCAGGTAGCGGAAGCAGGCGTCGATCTCGCCCCGGCGGCGCGGCAGCCTGAGCGTCCAGGGCGGCGACGACCTGGCCAGGCTGCCCGGTGAGCAGGGCCAGGGCCTGAGTGGCGGCCCGGTCTTCGGCGGCAGGGTCGCCGAGACGGTGCAGATTCCAGGCCCCAGCCCACAACTTCTCCAGAACGTGCACGAAGTCGATCGTCACGTTCCGGCGGGTGGCGACGCTGGTGGCGACCGTGCGGAAGTTGGAGGGCTCGTCGGTGGACGATGCGCTGCTGCTGTTCGATCTGCTGATGTCGGGCGCCGTCCGCAAGAGTGACAAGGAGAAGCTGAAGACCTTCCCGCGGCTGAAGACGGCGGCCGCGCGGATGGCGGCGGCGTGGGCGGTGGTGCTGCGGGAACGCCCGGGTGATGAGGCGGTCCCGGAGCTGATGGCGGCGGTGGAGCAGGTGATCTCGCGTGTGGGCCTGGCGGCCGGGTGGAGACGGTGCGGGCGCTGCTGCCGCCGGCCGAGGATGACGACGACGGTGAGGCCGAGTGGCGGGCCGCGCTGCTCGATCGGTACGCCACGGTCCGGCCGTTCATCGAGCTGCTGGCCGCGGTGATCCCGTGGGGCTGCACCGAGGCCGGCGCCCGGGTGCTCGCCGCGCTGCGCGGCTTGGCGAAGGTGATGGCCGCCCGCAAGCCCAGCACCGAGCACATCAATTCCCACGGCTCCTACCCCTTCCACCGCCCGGACCTGCACGGACGCCTACGCGAGCTGCGCGAGGTCGCCGCCCTCGATGCTGAGCCGGGGCAGTAGACCCGGTGAGCGACGCGAGCGGCAGCCCGGCCGAGATCGGGCTGGCCTACACGGTGCCGGCCCGGCCGGACGGCTGGCCCGACCTGCTGGGCCGGCGGCCGTTGAGCGCGGCCGAGCGGGGCCGGCTGCGCGCCGCCCTGCACGACGCCGCTCCCCCCGCTGCGGCCCCGGACCCTGATCCCGGCATGTGCTTTCTCACGATCAGCGGCCTTGGACCGCGCAGCCGATCCGGCCAAAGCGACGCGTCTGCGCGGCCGGATCCACGCCGCTGTCCGCACTGCGGCCGAGCGCCGCCGCACCGCCTACCAGAGCACTGAGGCGACCATCACGATGGGCATCAGCGGACCTGACGCCGCCGCCCGCATCGCCCGGCTGCGCGCCGTACTCGGCCCTCTCGCGGCCAAGCACGGTTGGGACCTCTCCGAGGTGCCTACGGACAACGGAGAGGGCTGAGCAGCAGGAGTGAATGGGTGTCTTCAAAGCCCCTGGGCCCGGGAGCTTGATCTTCGGCCTGCGTCCAGCCCGGCGCATCCCTTGGTGACGTCTGCCGGTGCTCAGGGATGCGGGCTCGCGCTCGTCGGCTCTTTCTGACGGGTGAGGAGCCCGGAGATGGTCACCTCTACCGTCCGGCGCATCACCTCGGTGAAGTCGAGTCGCATGGCGGCCAGGGCCGGGTCGGAGGCGTAGGCGGCCAGCATCGCCTCTGATGGCCGGTCGCAGGGCCAGGCGGCGGTGGCCATCAGCAGGGTCACTTCCACCACCCGGGGCGCGCCGTGGGCGCCGAGTTCGGGCACGTGCCGCAGGACCAGCTGGACCAGCGCCTGCATGGAGTTTTTGGCGGCGTACTTGTGACTGATGGCGACCTCGGTGGAGATGTTGTGCTCCAGCACTGCGGCCTGCGCGCTGATCAGGTCGCACAGCACCGGCCGCTGCGCCATCGACTCGGCCAGAATCTCGGCCAGCCGGTCACCGCGCTCTCGCGGCGTGCCCTCGCTGGGCTGAAACGACCGCTCCAGCTCGGCGATCCAGTCTTGGATTTCGGTGTCCAGTAGCTGGAGCAGGACCGCCTCGCGTGAGTCGAAGTAGCGCAGCACATTGACCTTGGCCAGGCCGACGCGCCGGCTCAGTTCGTTCAGGCTCAGCTTCGCGACCGGCATCTCGGCCAGCATCGCGGCCGCGGTCTCCAAGATCTGCAGGCGTCGTTCGGTCCGCTGCTCCTCGTTGCGGGCGCGCTTGAAGCTCACGGGCCCATCTTACATACCGCTGGTATTTTGCGAAGATACCAGTGGTGCGTTAACCTCCAGAGACAAGAAACCGGCAGTACTTAAGAGGTGCGTCATGTACCAGGTCCCTCCCCAGCAGGGAAAACTCGCCGTGGTGACCGGCGCGAACAGCGGAACCGGCAAGGCGGCCGCGACCAAGCTGGCCGCGGCCGGCGCGCGGGTGATCATGGCGGTGCGCACCGTCGCCAAGGGCGAGCAGGCGCGCACCGAGATCCTCAGCGCCCACCCGGCAGCAGAGGTGCACGTGCGGCGGATCGACCTGGCCGACCTCGCCTCGGTCAAGGAGTTCGCCGACGGCCTCATCGCCGACGGACGCCCGCTCGACATCCTGCTCAACAACGCCGGGGTCATGTTCCCCCCGGTACGGCACGAGACCGTCGACGGCTTCGAGCTGCAGCTGGGCAGCAACTTCCTCGGCCCGTTCGCCCTGACCGTGCGGCTGCTGCCGCTGCTGCTGAAAGCGCCCGCCCCGCGCGTGGTGACCATGAGCAGCGGCATGGCCGCCCGCGGCGACATCGACTTCGACGACCTGAACTGGGAGAAGAGCTACGACCCGACCGGGGCGTACGGGCGCTCGAAGCTGGCGGACCTGCTGCTGAGCCGGCACCTGGCCCGCCTCGCGACCGAGCGTGGCTGGCCGCTGCTGTCAGCCGGGGCGCATCCCGGTAACGCGGCCACCAACATCGCCGACTCCGGTCCGAGGCTCGGGGGTGAGCCGAGCCTGCTGTTCCGCATCGCGTTGAAGATCACCCCGCAGCACAGCGCGGAGGCCGGCGCCGACCCGATGCTGTACGCCGCGACCGCGCCCGGCGTGACACAGGGGGGCTACTACGGCCCCCGCTGGGGGCTGATCGGTGCCCCTGCCATCGCACGGCCCACGAAGAAGGGCCTCGACCGCGACGTCGCCGCCCGATTGTGGGCCGAGGCCGAACGCCTGACCGGCGCCGCCCTGCCCGCCGACCTCTGATCACCCATCAGACGAAAGGCACCACCAGAAATGTCATCTCTCTTCGGCAAGGTGGCCCTCATCAGCCCGCAGGCTCGACCTGGACGACCGCGCCAGCATCGACGCGTTCGTCGCCGCCTGGCAGGGGCCGCTGCACATCCTGGTCAACAACGCCGGGATCATGGCGCTGCCCGAGCTGACCCGCACTCCCCAAGGGTGGGAGCAGCAGTTCGCGACCAACCACCTCGGCCACTTCGCCCTCACCACAGGCCTGCATGACGCCCTCGCCGCGGCCGGCGGTGCCCGCGTCGTCGTGGTCAGCTCGGCCACCCATCAGGCTTCCGGGATCGTCTTCGACGACATCCACTACGACAACCGCCCGTACGACCCGTGGCAGGCATACGGGCAGTCCAAGACCGCGAACATCCTCTTCGCAATCGAGGCCACCAAGCGATGGGCCGGCGACAAGATCACGGTGAACGCGATCGAGCCCGGCGCGATCTACGACACCGGCCTGCTGCGGCACGTCGAGATCACTCCCGAGTTCCAGCAGATCGTTGACGCCACGCCGTGGAAGACGGTCGAGCAGGGCGCCGCCACCCAGACCCTGCTCGCGGCCTCCCCGCTGCTGGAGGGCGCCACCGGCGGCTACTTCGCCGATTCCAACGTCATCGCCAAGTCCGAGACAAACCCGGACGGCCTCGCCCCGCACGCCGCCGACCCCGACGCCGCCGCCCGCCTGTGGGAGCTGTCGGAGAAGCTGCTCGACCAGCAGTGACCCCCCGGCCCGGAGGCGGCGCGTTCGTCGCCTGCCGCCTCCGGCCGCGCCCCGCGACGACAGCGCACGACCACGACCGATCCCGAAACCGATGGCCACCACCGAGGCCAGCAGGAGACCCGATGCAACCACAAGGAAGCGTGAAAACCGGATTCGACGCCGTCCGCGACAAATTCGCCGAAGCGCTCGGCAACGGCGACGAGGTGGGCGCCGCGATCGCCCTGGACGTCGACGGCGAGACCGTCATCGACCTGTGGGGCGGCCACCGCGACCCCGAGCGCACCTCCCCCTGGACCAGCGACACCATCGTCAACGTCTTCTCCACCACAAAGATCGTCACCGTGCTCGCCGTCCTGGTCCTCGCCGACCGCGGCACCATCGACCTCGACGCGCCGGTGGCCACCTACTGGCCCGGGTTCGCCGCAAACGGCAAGGACGGCATACTCATCCGGCACATCCTGGGCCGCACCTCCGGCGTCTCCGCCTGGGAACAACCCATCACCATCACCGACGTCTACGACCTGCCGACCTCCACCGCCCGGCTGGCCGGCCAGGCACCCTGGTGGACTCCCGGGACCGCGGCCGGATGCCACGCGACCCGCCCAGGCGTTCCTACGCTGGTGCACGACCACCGGTCACATGCCCAAACTGATCATCCCGACCCGCAGCACCCTCAACCCAGCCGATCAGCCAGCGGCAACGACTCGCCCTGATTCGCAAGGCCCTCAGCGACGAGATGCCGCTGGCTGTTCCCCGGCCGCCGCGGCGGACAACCGCTGGACCCCACGACGATCCGGTTACGCCTGAGCAAGCTCGGCATCCTCGCCGGACCGGGACGCTCGGCCGCGATCCGCCGGCTCGTCCTGCAGACCCCCGGCGCCCGTGGTCGCCCGCATGCTCGGCTACGGCGGAGACACCGCCGCCCGACTCGCCACCGTAGCCGGAAGCCCCTGGAGCCGCTACGCCCCCGGCGACCACGAACAGTGACACCTCTCAGGCGACCAGGCAGGAACACAGATCACTCGATCACTGGCCCCTGCCAGTGTGGCATCCCAACTGAGCCTTCCTGCGGCCCGCCAAGCCGCTTCCCTGACAGGCCCGAACACTACGGTGGGGTGGCCCGGAGGTGAGGGCCTTCGGGCCACCCGGTTCGGGCTCAGGAGGTCGGATCGTCGGGTGCCTCTTCGACCGAAGGCGCCTCGGCCGAGGGCTCCAGGGTCTCAGTGCCGTCCGGCGCTATGGCGACCCGGGGTGAGCCGGTGAGGTTCCAGACGTAGTCGCCCTTGCCGTCGTTGTTGATGTTGTAGATGATCCTCCCGTCGGCGGTCCACCCGCCGTTGAGAGACGAGCTGTAGTACGCGTAGCAGTCCCACATCACGCCCTCGGAGTCGCTGATGCTGTTGAGATCGCTCGTCCAGTCGCACTGCTCGTTCCCGTAGATGATGTCGTTGCGCTCGACGCGTGCCTCCGCGATGAACTTGTCGAACCGCTTGCCGCCCAGGAACGACCCTGACCAGTTGATGCTGAGCATGCCCGTTTTCTGATTGTTGCCCGTACCCCTGGTGTAGATGCACATTTCGGCGCCCACCCACACGTCCGGCTTTCCGGGCAGCGAGAAGGTCTTCTCCTGCGGCGAGGAGCAGGCGGACGCCGCCCACGCGCCGGTCGTGGGGGTAATGGTGAGGCTGGCGACGAAGAGTGTGCCGATAGCGGCAATCCGCGCAATCGTCCGGGCCATGGAGCCCTACCCTTCTCGAGGGTCGCGCGTCGGGCGACCACGTTGATCATTTGCCCGAAAGGTAGATCACAAAGAGAAGCCACGCCAGACCCTATTCTTTGGTGGAACGAACTATTTCCAGATGGATTTCTTGGGAACGGTGCAGAGGCCTGAACGGCCCTCCGGTGCCGCTGTTGCGGTGGTTCCGCGGGGGTGGCCCACAGGGCGGGGAGACCGGGGCTCACTGAACCGCTCCGACGTTCATGGAGACCGGTCGAGCCGGTACAAGGCCCGTTCTGGGTCGGTTCGGCGAGTTTGCGGGGCTTCGGGGGCGCGGCGCACCGTATGGGAAGCGCTGCCCAGCCACGTCAAGGTCACTGGCCTGTATGACGAGGAGCTCCTGCACCGCCGCCCTCGTCGCCCGAGCAAGGCGACGCCTGCTCATGGGCGGCACCCCGATGGAGAACAACGCCAGGGAATTTCTCAACGTGATCGAGCCGGCCAACCCGGACAAGGGACGTGGGCTCTGGCTGCGGCACCGTTCTCAACCACAACGGCAGCCCTCCGGCGGGCTACGCGGCGCTGATGTACAGCTCGCCCGACGGCGCCAAGACCCTGACCGCCTCGCTAACCGCCGGCGACGCCGCATTCGACCTCACCACTTATCCCGAGCTGCTGGACGGGCTCGTCAAGACGGCGTTCTGCGGCGAGCAGGCCGCAAGCTGACCAGACCACAAGCTGACCAGGCCGTGCCGACGGCAGTGGCCTCGGCATGATGCCGGTGACAGTTCCGGCGCGCGCCACGAGATGGCCACCGCCCGGCCGGTTGATGTTCGCGGTCCTGGCCGCGGCCGCCGCATACGAACTGGAGGCCACGGTGCTCCGGCACCTGGCCGACAACTTGTCCACCTCGCTCGAAGGTCGGGCTGGGGTCGTGGCCGTCGCCTGATGCGCCCGCTCAGTCGTCGACGGCCTGTACCGCGGCGGCGATCGGCTCGAGCCCCGCGGCCAGCTCGTCGAGCTCGTCCGCGCTGAGCACGTCGTACGCCGGGGCTGCCAGCTCATCGGTGAGCTCCTCGATCCGCTGCCTGATCTCCCGGCCGGCGTGGGTGAACCGGCCGGCGGCATCCACGAGGCCGCGGCCGCGCAGCCCGTCGACGACGGCGGCCAGCCGTGCCTTGGGCAGGTGGTGGATCCGGCCGAACTCCTCCGCCCGCATCCCGAGGGAAAGCGCCATGAGGACATGGGACTCGGTGCCGCCGATGCCGTGGGCGAGAAGGGCGGCGTTGTGGCCGTCCCCGCGGTGCTCGCGCAGCAGCGTCGCCGCGTGCCACAGCCTGGCCACCGGCTCCTCGGGCACGTCGAGCGCCCGTAGCCCGGCGTACAGCACTCGGCCCTCGGCCGGTGCGCTGAGCGCTGCTCGGGTGGCGAGGTCGGCGATCCGCACCAGAGCGAGGGAGTCGGCGAGTTCGCCGATCCCTTGCCGCAGGGCGGCGGCGCTGCCCCGTTCGCGCACGGCGATCGCCTCCTGCGGGCTGATCTTCCCCCACACCCAGGGGATGTGGCGCGCCACCTCGCCGTCGGCGAAGTTGTAGAAGACCGCGTGCACCACCTCGGCCGGTGCCAGGCCCAGCGGCGCCGCCCGGCCGGCGAAGTATCCGTCCCAGTAGTTGCGCATGCCGACGGCCAGGAACGCCTCGTTGGCCACCTCGGAGAAGGTGACGGTGGCGATCGGCTCGACGAGTTCGAACATGCGGTGGATCTTGGCCTGTGGGTGCTTCTGCATCGGTCGGCATCTCCTGTGGTCGTGGCAGCGCCCCTGGTGGGCGGCCTCTCACCCTGGCTACGAACGACGTGGCCCGGATCCGACACCTCCGGTCGATAATTCCCGGCCGATTCTGCCGGGCAGCGTCGGGGGCGAACTCATCGTGGAAGGCACGCACGAGGGACTGGCCGCCGCCCGCGCCCGTGGCCAGCGCCTGGGACGCCCGCCGGCGATGACCGCCGAGCAGGTTCGACACGCCTGTGACCTGCTCACTCGGCCGGGGAACACCGTCTCCTCGCTGTGGGCGTCCTTGAGGGTCTTGCCCATCTCCAGGGCCATGACGAGGGCGAGTTCGTCCTGGTGCGCGACCGTCAGTTCGAAGGCGCGGCGCAATGCCTCGGCGCGCTCGCGGGGTGGGCGTGCGGCCCATTCGGCCTGGGCCCGCGCGGCCGCGTCGATAGCGCGGGCGACGTCGTCGGTGGAGGCGCGCGGCACGTGGGTGATCGGTTCGCCGGCCGAGGGGTTGAGGACGGGGAAGGTGCCGGCGCCGCCGGTCCACTGCCCGTCCAGCAGCATCCGGGTCGGTGCGGCTTCGGGCAGGTTCATCGTTGGCTTCCAGGTGACGGTGGGGCTGGCGTCCGCCGCCGCGGCGCCGGACACCCATCGTGCTTGTTCGCTCAGGCGGCGACGTACCGGTCGCTCGCCTGCCCGTGGAGATGTCCGGGTGGCAGCTTGCGGCCGTATGCGACCAGGAGGAGGTCCTGCGCGGCGCCGGTCAGCGGGACGCCGGTGCCGAAGGACCATTCCAGGTCGTCGGCGCGTAGCTCGACGCCGTCGAGGTCGGCGCCGAAGAACTTCGCTGTTCGAGGAGTGACGGCCTCCAGGAGAAGGCGAAGGCGGTCTTCCTGGACGCGGCGGTCGATGCCGAGGGCGACGGTGATGTCCAGGCCGTGGATGACGTCGTGGCCCAGAGCCGCCGTGATGCCGCCGACCGGCGGCTTCCAGGGGTGGTGGGCGTTGTCCCGGATGGCGCCGGCCAGTTCGGCCGTGGACAGGCGGGCCGCGTCCTCGCGGGCCCGCCGGTCGGCCATCCGGTTGACGTCGCCGTACGCCTTGACCAGCTCCAGCACCATCCTGGGCAGCGGGTAACGGAATCCCAGCGACATATGTGCGGCGACCTCGCGCACGCGCCATCCGGCGCACAAAGTCGGCTCGTCCCACCTGGCGGGCGGCAGGTCCTGCAGCAGCTGCGCCAGTTCCCGGCGTTCGGAGGCGATCGCGGTCTTGATATCCATGGTGGTGCTCTTCCTCAACGGTTCGGTGCCGTGTGCGCGGCGGCGGTCAGGAGGGCGCCCAGCTGGACGGCGACCAGTTTGCACAGTTCGATCGGCGGGCCGGGAGGGTCGGCCTCGGCCTGGCCGTACCACGTCTCGAAGCGCTCGGCGAGCAGGCGGCGCTGCTCGCGGATGGCCGGCGTCAGGTTGCCCGCGGCGATCTCCGCGTCGAGCGCGCGCAGGAATGTCCCGAGCAGCCGCAGCCGCATCAGGTGCAGCGCCTGACGGTTGCCGAACTCCTCGGCGACCGTGGCCGTGCGGTCCTGATCGGGCACGGTCTCTTCGAGTTCGCCGAGTTTGCGGAAGGTCGCCAGCGTGCTCTCGGTCGAGCGGCGGAACGGCGAGCGCACGATCAGGTCGCCGGCGACGGCCCGCATGCCCGCCCGCATCGTGTCGATCACCTCGCGCCGGGCCACCGCTCCCCCGGCCAGGATCTCCCGGTACGGGCGGCCGCTGGGGCTCTGGTCGGCCACGCGTTCGTCGGCCCAGGTCGGCACCTCCGTGACCAGGTGGAGTGCGCCGAAGGCGGCCGCGTAGTCGGCACTGCTGCCGCCCGCGCCGAAAGCCTGTCCCACCTGCGAGCCGGGCGGGGTCAGGTAGACGGCGGGAACGATCGGTTCGGCGCCGGGCAGCTCCGGCTCTCCGTGGTGCAGTCCGATGCCTTCCAGGCCGGGCAGGGCGGCCAGCCGTTCGGCCAGCGTCGCATCGCGGCGGTTGAGGTAGAAGAACGCGCCCTGGTACTCGCCGTTGTGCAGCGAGCAGACCAGCGACGGACGTACCTCGTCCATGAGGCGCATCAGCGCGGCCGTCTCCGGCAGCGGACGGTCGAAGGAGTAGTCCGCACCGGCCAGCGGGAAGGTCCACTCGACCTGATCGGCCAGACCGGGGCGGTAGAAGTGCTCCGCGTAGGCGCGGCGGTCGCCGGGCCTGCCGTACCAGCCCTCGTTCAGCCTGGCTCCGTCCGGATCCGCGCACGCGACGACGTGCCAGCGAAAGCCCAGCTCCGTCCGCAGCCGCTGGTCGCGGCAGAGCAGCTCGACCAGCGCGAGGGCGGTCAGGGCGCCGACCGGCTCGTTGGGATGCGGTCCGGCGATGACCACCGCGTCCGCCGGGCCGTCGCCGACCGTCACGGCGTGCAGCGGGTCGCCCAGCCGCGAGGCGCCGATGCGGCGCGACCGTACCTGGTCGGGGTGGGCGGCGGTCAGCTTGTCCAGCTCGGTCTGGAGCGCGTCGACGGTCGGGTACGCGGCGCAGCCGGAGACGTGTCTCATGTACTCAGCAACATTCATAACGAGATTACGGTAATAATAGAATTATGAGAATGACAAGGGCCGAGGCCAAGGAGCACAACCGGCGGGCCCTGCTGGAGGCCGCGCGGCTGGTCGTCGCCCGCGACGGCCACCGGGCCAAGCTGGAGGAGATCGCCGAGCAGGCGGGGCTGACCACCGGCGCGGTCTACTCGTTGTTCGGCAGCAAGAACGGACTGCTCGTCGCCCTGGTCACCGACTGCCTCGCGCCGCACTACGACGGCATCGAGCAGGCCGTCCCCGCCGGCATGGGGCTCATCGAGGCGGTGGAGGTCTTCGCCCGCCACTACCGGAGCCTGTGCGACGACCCCGACGCGCTGCGCCAGCTGTCGTTCGAGATCAGCCTGCAGGACCTGGCCCTGCGCGACCCCGAGCTACAGCCCAGGCTCGCCGCCTCCGTACGGGCGCACGAGGAGCGGCTGACCGCGCTGCTGTCCGGAAGGATCCACGACGGGAACGCGCTGACGCCGCGGCAGGCGCAACGCCTGGCCACGGCGCTGCGCGCGCTCATGGTCGGCCTCAGTCAGGGCGTCATCCTGGGCCTGACGCACGCGGCACCCGAGCAGTACTTCGCCGCCGCCGCTCACGCCCTGGTCGCGCCTGACGTGCTCGGACCGCCCTGACCTGCCCGCAGCACACGCAGCGGTCGGCCCGCTATACGTGCCCGGCCAGGCCCTCGGACAGCAACGCGAAGGCGTGCTCGGCGTCGGCGACCGCCTGCGGATAGCGCTCGTCGGCGGACTGGCCGCCGGCCAGCGCCCCGGAGTTGTCCATCGACAACAACCAGTGCACGCCCACCACCTGGGCGGCCGCCACGCGCGCGGTCAGGGCGGGGACGCCGTCAACGTCCTGGAGCGCCTCCGCGAGCGCCCGTTCCGAACCCTCCTGAAAGCGGGTCGCCCTCGCCCGCAGCGCCGGAGTATCCGAGATCATGCGGATGAGCGCGAGGATCTCCGGGACGTCGTTGAGGCCGGTGATCGGGTCGCGGTCGCGCAGGCCGTCCAGGAAATGGTCGCGGAGGGCGGCCAGCGGCCCGACCCCCGGCGGGCGGGCCCGCACCACGCGGGCCGCCTCGGTCTCGTGGTCGGCGAAGCGGTGGACGACGAGCTCCTCCTTGGCGGGGAAGTAGGCGAACAGGGTCCGCTTCGACACTTCGGCGGCCTCCGCCACCTCCGCCACCGACACCTGGTCGAACCCGCGCTCAAGGAAGAGCGAGATGGCGGCTTCCGAGATGGCGGCATGGGTCCGTGCCCGTTTGCGTTCGCGCAGCCCTGTCATGTCTCCACGGTATCAAAATCTGCACTCGTACGTTTATCGCGTCGGGTATATATTTGCACTCGGTCGAGATTTCGGGAGGAACGATGACCGAAGTGATCGTGGCGGGGGCCGGACCCACCGGGCTGGCCCTGGCCTGCGAGCTGGCTCTGGCCGGCGTGGACGTCGTGGTGGTGGAGCGCCTGCCGTACCGGATCGAGCAGACCAAGGGCGGCGCGATCCAGCCGCGCACGCAGGAGCTGCTCGAGCTGCGCGGCCTGCTGGAGCCGATGCAGGCCAGGGCACTTTCACGCGAGCCGGCGGGCGGGCACTTCGCGATGCTGCCCGTGCCGCTCGACTGCACGGCGTGGGACACCGCGCACCCGTACCCGCTCTCGATCCCGCAGGGGGAGATCGAGGCGGTGCTGGAGGAGCGCGCCACGACGCTGGGGGTCAAGATGCTGCGCGAGAGCGCGGTGACGGCGGTCGAGCAGTCGGACGGCGGAGTGGTCGTGACGGCCGGCGACCGGCGGATCGAGGCCCGCTACCTGGTGGCCTGCGACGGCGGGCACAGTACGGTCAGGAAGCTGCTCGGCGTGCCGTTTCCCGGCAGGCCGGGAACGTACACGGCGGTGCTGGCCGACGTGCGGCTGTCGTCGGTGTCCGACCTCGTGCCGAAAACCATCGGGCACATCAGCACGCTCACGCGCGAGGTCGACGACCACTGGGTGATGCTGGTGCCGCTGGGCGGCGGCCGCTACCGGTTCACCGGCGGGGCGGCGGGCGAGGAGGAGGCGGCCAAGGACAAGCCGGTCACGTTCGAGGAGATCGCCGAACTGCTGCGTGTCGTGTACGGCGAGCAGACCGTGCTGGCCGCCGTGGACAACGCCTCACGGTTCAGCGACGCCACCCGGCAGATCGACAGTTACCGGGTGGGCAACGTGTTCTTCGCCGGCGACGCCGCGCACATCCACCCGCCCTTCGGCGGGCAGGGCCTGAACCTGGGCGTTCAGGACGCCTTCAACCTGGGCTGGAAGCTGGCCGCCGTACTGCGGGGCCGGGCCTCGACGGACCTCTTGGACACCTACCACGCCGAGCGGCACCCGGCCGGGGCCTGGGTCCTGCACATCACCCAGGCGCAGCGAGTCTTCGCGACCCCCCGGCCCGACGCGGACGCCGTCGAGCTGCGCAAGGTCTTCACCGACCTGATGCGCCTGCCCGAGGCCAACAGACACCTGGCGGGCCTGATGTCGGGGCTGTCGCACTCCTACGACCTGCCCGGCGACCACCCGCTGGTCGGTCACCGGGTCGCCGGCCTGGACCCGTCGCTGTTCCTGGCCGGCCGGCCCGTCCTGCTCGACCTGGCCGGGATCCTCCCGCCCGACCTCGGTGCCACGCGCGGCCGGCCGGTGGACGGCCTGCCCGGCGCGATCCTGGTCCGCCCCGACGGCTACGCGGCCTGGGCGGCGGACACGGACCCCGACCTGGACGCCCTCGTCGGGAACCCGTGCTGGTCCCTCCTAACGTAGGGCCGCATGGGTCTCACTCTCCAGGCGGCTCAGCGCCCGCATGGCCTCGCGTTCTATGCGGGAAAGATCGCTCAGGACGGTGCCCGCCTGGACGAGGTACTGCCCCTCGCCTGATTCGCCGGCCTTGGTGATCAGCGCCGCGGCTTCCGTCCACAGGGTGGCTGCCTCGGCGTACAGCTCGTGGCCGGTACGCAGGTGGCTGCTGTCGAGCAGGTGGACGCATTCGGCGAGGAAGTCGCGGTAGAGATTGCGGAACAGGGCGCCGCCGGTGCCGGCCTTCTCCATCAGCAGGGCGGCCTGCGGCAGGTCCCGCCGCGGGTCGTCGGTCCGCTGGAGCCAGGTGCGTACCAGCTTGCCGGCCTTGTCGATGCCGCGGTGCCCCACGTTGGCGATGGGCGGGTTGAGGAAGGCGTCGGCGCAGGCCGTGATGGCGGGAACGATCTGGGCCTGCGGGGAAGGCAGGTTCCTCGGGGCGGTGAGGGTGAAGGACCGGTGCTTGGCGGTCATCGGGCCGCGCGCGGCCCTGGCCTGGGCGAGCGTGGTCAGGCTGGTGGACACCGCTCCGCCTTGCTGGTCGGTGTCCACCAGGTAGGCGTCGTGGTCGTCGTAGCCGTACATGGCGACGACGTGACCGCCGAAGTGCACCTTCGACCCGAAGTACTCCAGGTGGTAGCTGTCGAGCTGCAGTCCGACGGGGCGGCCGGCGTCGATGGGCGCCGCCACGTTCTCCCATGCCTTACGGGGGGAGCTGGTCTCCTGGACCACGAGCTCCAGTCCGAGCCTGGCGGCCAGGTTCCTGGTGAGGTCGAAAGGCTTGACCCGGCCCCCGAGGAAGGGGAAGTCCATGTTCTTGCTGTCCCAGTAGATGAAGGACAGGCCGGAGCCGAGGCCGAAGAGCATGGGCTCGGACAGATCGAGTCCCTGGTGCCGCAGCAGCACCCCCAGAGCCGTCGTCTCGCAGTGCTGTGTACCGCGGGTGTCGACGTCTTTCACCTTCGTCATGCCTTGCTCTCCTGGATGGGGATGATCAGCCGGGTCATCAGTTCTTCTTGCGGGGCCTCTGCCGGCCCGACGAGATAGGCCTCACGTACGGGCGCTTTCGGACGCAGCCCGCGCTCGTGGATGGCGGCGAAGAGCGCGTTGTAGGCCAAGGGCAGCTGGGCGTAGGGCCCGATGTGTATGGTCTCGGCCACGGGTCCGCCGGGTAGCACCACGAACTCCAGGCCGGGCGCCTCTTCCCCCTGCGGTGTCTGCGCTCCGACGGCGATCTCCATCCGCTCTTCCAGATCCAGCGGGTACAGCGCCCACAGCGGCGGCTCCCACTCGATCCCCGCCTTGCCGAGCACGGGCAGCAGCCGGCTCACACACTCCTCGAACGTCTCTCCGATCTCCGCAGGGGCGCAGACCGCGCGCGCCACCGCCAGCCGTCGCGCCGGCTCCCTGCCCATCGTCACTTCATAGCCGGGCAGGCCACCCTCCGCCAGCCGCTCCAGCATCGTCAGCCGCGCCTGGTCCCTGCTGATCCGTTCGGCCAGCCGGTCCCGCTCAGCGCGCAGGATCTGCGCCCTGGACTCGGGCTCGGCGGCCAGGGCCTGGGCGATCACGGCCAGGGGAAGGTCCATTTCGCGCAGCAGGGCGATGGTCAGGGCATCGCGTGCCTGCTCAGGCGCGTAATAGCGGTAGCCGGAGCCGGCGTCCACGTGGACCGGGGCCAGCAGCCCCGTCTCGTCGTAGTGCCGTAGCTGCTTGACGCTGAGCCGGCAGAGGCGGGCGAAGCGCCCGATGGTGAGAAGTTCGCCTTGCACGTCACCATGGTGGACTCTCCCACGGTGGGAGAGTCCAACGCCGTACCCGTTGGACCCGCGACGGCGGCCGCACGGCGGGTAGACGGCTGGCCGATGCCGCGGTATTCCTCGACCGGGATGGGCTGGAGGCCGTCGCGCATGCGGCCGATGTAGAGGCGGCCGTCCAGGTGGTCGAGTTCGTGGGCGACCAGCCGAGCCAGACGAGCTTGCCCTCCTTGGCCGCCAGCGCGAGCGCGGCCCGGAGCCGACAGGCTCGATCAGCCGATCGGCGGTGCGAGGTATTCCAGCGCATAACCGTCGCCGGAGGGGGTTACGCGGGCGATGCCGGGTGAGTCGAGGTGGGCGCCGGCTACGAAGTGGTGTGGTTGGGTCAGTTGTTCGAGCAGGGCCGCTCGCGCGGCGCGGGCCTGGGACTGGTTGCCGTCGAGCTCCCAGGACACGTTCGGCTGATCGAATTGGAGCGTGGGAACGTGAACGGTGTCGCCCCAGGCGAGAAGGTGGCCGGTGCCGCTCCTGACGTCGTAGACGGTGTGACCGGGTGTGTGGCCCGGTGTCGGGATCGCGGTGATCCAGCCGTTGATCGCGACCTCCTCCGACACGGGTACGACCCGGTCGCGGATCGGCTCGAGCCGCCCCGTGAACACCGAGGTGTCGCCCGCGCCGATCCACACGCGCTCGAGTTTGGTGAACGCCTCTGAACCGTCCGGCGCGATCAGGCCGCTCACGTGGTCTTCGTGCTTGTGGGTGATGGCCACATCGGTGACCTGCGCGCGGTCGATTCCCGCTTCGTCGAGCGCGTCGTAGATCAATCCCATGGTGGGGTCGTGCCAGGCGTTGGACGCGCCGGTGTCGATGAGAACCGACCGCGTGCCGTCGGTGACGAAGAAGGCGTTGACCGACAGCCGCAAGTTGTCGCCGGCCAGCGGGACGGCGGCTGGCAGCTCATCGAGCGTGCGCCCCTCCTCGTCGCGGAGCCGTGTCGGCGGCATGTCGATGTACCCGTCTCGCAGCGAGATCACCTGCAGATCGCCGAATTCGAACGTGGCGTGGTGGCGGCCACTCGAGATCAAACGCATGGAACCTCCGTCGTGTTGGGCGCACATCGCTTGTCTCCGATAGAAGAACAAATCTTCTTTAGGAGATTACCCTACACTGTGGGCAGCGAAGTACCCATCGATCGAGGAGCACGGTGGTCGAGCAAGACGGAAACGCGGCCGAACCGCAGCACGGAGACGACCTGGCCGGCGCGTTCGGCGGTAACGTGCGGCGACGCCGCGAGGAGGCGGGCCTGACGCTGGAGCAGCTGTCCACACAGTCGTCGGTCAGCCGGGCGATGCTGTCCAAGGTCGAACGCGGTGAGAAGAGCCCGACGATCGGCGTCGCGTCCAGGATCGCCCACGCGCTCAACGCGTCGCTCTCGGAGCTGATCGGTGCGCCGGCTGCTGCCGCGTCTGGTGTGGCCATTGTCATGCGCAAGAACGATCGCCCCGTTTTCCGTGACCCGGAAACCGGCTTCGAGCGGCACATGGTGTCAGCGGCCCCGGGCGCGGGAGGGGCCGAGATGGTCGTCCACTACCTCCCCGCGCAGGTCTCTACCGGGCTGCTGCCCGCGTATCCGCCGGGTACGGAGAAACAACTCGTGGTGCTCGAAGGCACCCTCACCGTCGCGATCGGCGGGATCAGCGAGACCCTGAACACCGGCGACTCCCTGTTCTTCCAGGCCGACGCGGACCACGGCTTCGCCAACCGAACGAACGCTCCCTGCGAATACATCATGGTCATCTCGCGCAGAACCTGATCGGCCGCAGCTTGCGGGCCTGGACAAAGCCGGCTGGGCATCGCCAACCTCACGGCATTCTTCGGGAGAGCCGACTTGCGAGCAGCTCCGCTCGCGGCCATCGCCTGCGAGGGCGCCGAGGCGGCCGACGATCCACTCTGGCCCGCTTCCGGCGCCACCAGCCAGGCCGAGTACGGCCGCTGGTGCCGGCCCGCCTGCGGCATGGCCCGCCTGCAGACGATCCTCGACCACCGCGGCGGCCACCTGGTCCTGCTCACCGGCCACGGCATACTGCACATTGCAACCCTTCCGGCCACACCACGACGATTCCCCAGGAGGGAGCCCACCAAGATCACGGCCCGCTCAAGCACCTCGTCACCGACGAATGATCAACAATCTGCGGAACAACACGATCACAGCAGGAGCGACGCGGATGGCTACGGCCTGCTCGCGGGAGTTCTCCACGGCCGCGGGCCCCTCCCCCAGATCGGAGAGCACGGCGGCGAGCAGTTCGACTGTGAGCTCGCTCCCGTCGTCCAGGAGCGTGCGGCGATGAGGAGAAGAGCGAATTTCCCTAGGATCGGCTCTCCAAGCGCGCGCGGCAGAAGCAGTGAGCCGAGGCACCGAGGATGGATGACATGAAGATGGACCGCGCCAAGCTGGCGGACTTCCTTCGCCGTTCCCGCGAGCGGCTCCAGCCGCAGGAGGTCGGCCTGGCCGCCGGACCGCGGCGCCGCACGTCCGGCCTGCGCCGCGAAGAGGTGGCCCAGCTGGCCGGGGTGTCGGCCGACTACGTGATGCGGCTCGAACAGGCACGCAGCTCCCAGCCGTCGGCCCAGCTACTGAGCGCGCTCGCCCGGGCATTGCGGTTGACCGAGGACGAAAGAGATCACCTTTACCTGCTGGCGGGCCACCGACCGCCCGAAGGGGCGCGCGCCGGAAATCACGTCCGTCCCGGCCTGCTCTACCTGCTCGACCGGCTGGGCGACACGCCCGCCCAGCTCCTCACCGACCTCGGCGATCTGCTCGCGCAGAACCCCCTGGCCGAGGCGCTGTTCGGGTGCGTGTGCACGATCGAAGAACCGGACCGGAACATCGTGTGGCGCTGGTTCACCGACCCGTTCGTGCGCGAGCCGTACCCCGTCGAGGAACACGACCGCCTGAGCCGCCTGCACGTCGCGGACCTGCGTGCCGCCGCGACGCGCCGCGGCTACGATCACTCCTCCAGTTCCCTGATCGACCGGCTCGAGGCGGCCAGCGAGGAGTTCACCGCCCTCTGGCAGCGGCACGAGGTCGCCGTACGCCGCGAAAGCCGGCTGCGCGTCATGCATCCGTCCATCGGGCCCGTCGAATTCGACTACGAGATGCTGCAGACTCAGGCCGCGGACCAGCGCCTGCGCCTCTTCACGCCGCCGCCCGGATCCAAGAGCATCGAGGCTCTCGAGCTCCTCCGCGTCGTCGGCCCGGAGACCGCCCACCGCAGTCATCGATGAGGGCCGCCGTTTCATCCTGACGGGACGACTGGGTCGAGTCGGGCGTTCACGCGCCGGCGAGCAGGTCGGTGGAGACCTGCCAGAGGCGTGCTGCCTGGTCGGGGTCCTGTGCGTAGGCGGCGACGCCTCCGTGGAGGTTGTCCGGGCGCAGATGACGGCGGTCAGAGGCAGGTGCAGCACGGCGGCGGCCAGCAGCCCGGCCGCGCCGGCCGAGCACATGCCCAGTCCGATCGCCAGGATTTTCCGCTCCGACCAGCGTTCGGCCAGCCGGCCGCCGAGGTGGCCGAACACCATGAAGCCGAGGGAGGCGAGAGGGCTGCCGGACTGGTGTTCGTGGGCGTGCCGGTCACGCTGTTCCTTCCATGTGTTCGCTGCGTCGATCGCTCCCGGCCGGTGAACGGCGGGGCGGGCGGTGTCGCCGGGCTTACGGGTGCAGCAGCACCTTGATGGCCCGGCGCTCGTCCATCGCCCGGTAGCCGTCGGCGGCCTGGTCGAGCGGGAGGCTGAGGTCGAACACTCTGCCCGGGTCGATCTGCCGCTCCCAGATGAGCTGCATCAGCTCGGGCAGGAAGCGGCGCACCGGGGCGGGGCCGCCGTGCAGGTGCACGTGGGAGAAGAACAGGCCCATGCCGGGCAGATGCACGTCGTGGGTGACGCCGACGTAGCCGACGTGCCCGCCAGGCCGGGTGGAGCCGATGGCCTGCATCATCGACTCCTGGGTGCCGACGGCCTCGATGACGCTGTGGGCGCCGAGCCCGTCCGTGAGGTCCTTGATCCGGGTGACGCCTTCCTCTCCGCGCTCGGTGACGATGTCGGTGGCGCCGTAGGCGAGGGCGAGGTTCTGGCGGGCCTCGTGGCGGCTCATCGCGATGATGCGTTCGGCGCCGAGTTGCCTGGCCGCCAGTACGCCGAGCAGCCCGACGGCGCCGTCACCGACGACCGCGACGGTCTTGCCCGGGCCGGCCGCGGCGGCCACCGCGGCGAACCAGCCGGTGCCCAGCACGTCGGAGGCGGCCAGGAAGCCGGGGATCAGGTCGTCCGAGGGGACGTCGGGCGTGGCGATCAGCGTGCCGTCGGCGAGAGGGACGCGCATGAACTGGGCTTGGGCGCCGCTGACACCCTGACGGTGGATGCAGGAGCTGTGGTAGCCGGCCCGGCAGATCTCGCAGGTGTTGTCGGAGGTGACGAACGAGCCCACCACGAACTGGCCGGGACGCACCGCGGTGACCGCGGATCCGACCTCCTCGACGATGCCGGCGTACTCATGGCCCATCGGCCGCGGCCCGTCCAGTTTCTCCACGCCCCGATACGGCCACAGGTCCGAGCCGCAGATGCAAGTCGCCGACAAGCGGACGATCGCATCGGTCGGCTCGATGATCTGCGGTTCGGGACGGTCCTCGACCAGGACCTGTCCGGGAGCGGTCATGACAGCAACATGCATGAGAAGAGCACTTCCTCGATAGGCGGTGACGGAGACGGCCGCCGGTTCAGAACGGACAGGTCAAGGGCCGGTCGCGGCGGCCGGCTCGATCCGGACCGTGATCTGCTTGCCCGCTGCGGCGAGCCTGTCCAAGCCGGCCTTGACGACGCCGAGGCGGACCAGGCCCGGATCAGGGACCACCTGGCCGAGATCGTCGTAGTAGACGGCGATCACTCCGCTCGAGGGCCAGAAGTAGATCTCGCCCGGGGTGGGATCGTGAACCGGAGTACCGCCCTGGGCCGTGAGCGCGCGCGGCAGCCGCCCTGCCTTTGCCTGTCCCCACGCGTCCGTCAACTGCAGGGTCAACGGCAGCATCGCGGCGAACTGCCGTGACGGCGGCGTGTCGGTCAGGGTCGCGGTGACGGCCTGGTCGCCGAACCGCAGCACCATTGCCATTCCCGAAGTGACGCCCGCCGTGGTCGACAGCGGCCCGGAGATATGCGGGTTCGCCGGGAGCGCGCACCCGGCCAGGACGGCGGCCAGCGGGGCGGCAAGCAGAGCACGGGCCAGGCAGCGGGTCCAGGCGGCGACGGTCACGGCATCGGTCATGGCATCCAGCACATCCGAGCAGCCCAGGAGCGAGAAAGTCACTCCTGATGGATGTACTACCAGTACATCCCAACCTGCCCAGAGGCTGGCGTACCGTCATGTCATGGACAACCGGTCCGATGTGCGCGAATTCCTCACCTCACGACGCGCCAAGATCACCCCTGGGCAGGCGGGCCTGCCCGTCGCCGGCCAGCGCCGCGTCCCCGGACTACGGCGCAGCGAGGTCGCCGCCCTGGCCGGGATGAGCGTGGAGTACTACGCCAAGCTCGAACGCGGCTCCCTGGCCGGAGTCTCGGCCGGCGTCCTCGACGCGATCGCCCGCGCCCTGCAGCTGGACGACGCCGAACGCGCTCACCTGCTCCGCCTCGCACACGAGGCCGACGGCAGCAACGCCATCCTGCGCCGGCGCCGTCCCAAGCAGCCGACGGCACGTCCCGGGCTGCAATGGATGCTCGACGCCATCACCACCGCCCCGGCAATCATCGGCAACAACCGATCGGATCTGCTGGCCGCCAACCACCTGGGGCGGGCCATGTACAGCGACCTCTACGCCGATCCCACCCGGCCGCCGAACTTCGCCCGCTTCACCTTCCTCGACAGCGCAGCCCGCCGCTTCTACCCCGACTGGGACCTGGCCGCCGACATGACCGTGGCCAACCTGCGCACCGCCGCCGGCAAAGACCCGCACGACAAGATCCTGCACGACCTGGTCGGCGAACTCTCCACCCGTAGCGACGACTTCCGTCATCGCTGGGGAGCCCACAATGTCCGCACCCACGGCACCGGCGTCAAACACTTCCGCCACCACATCGTCGGCGACCTCACCCTCACCTACGAAAGCATGGACCTGCGCGCCGAGCCCGACCTGTCCATGACGATCTATGCGGCCGAACCCGGCTCCCCGTCCGAGGACGCGCTCCGCCTGCTCGCCTCCTGGGCAGCCACACACGAGCACACCGACCGGCCCCAGGACACCGACCACCCGGACATCGAGCGCACCTGACGCACAAGCACCCGATCGGCGGGTGCGGGCTCAGCCACTTTTGCCAGGACGGATCGCGCAGCACGATCTGGATCATCACCGTCCAGCAGCGTCCACCGGATCGCCTCGGGGGCAGCGGCGAAGTCGGACGGACACATCCGCAGCGCCCGCGCCCGCCAGGCCTCCACGACCTTCCCCGAGGTCCCTTCGAACAGCATCTCCGGCAGGCCGATGCGCTGCTGGCCTCCTCACCGTCCGGGTCCGGGTCTGATGCAGCGATCAACTCCTGCAACGCGGGCGGCAGGCGCTGCATCGTGGCCGTGGTGAACTCCCGCTCGAACATCGCCTCGGCCGCGCCCACTGCTTGGGGCGGGGAGGTTCCATCCGCTCTCTTCACCCACTATGGTTCAGAAGTGAGTCAGTCAACTCACTAACTATGTGAGGCAGAATTATGATCGTTGTCACGGCCGCCGAGGCGGGCGGGATCCGTCGGGTGATCCTGCTGCCCTCTCGGGGCGTCGGGAGCCGGCCGAACGGCTTCCACTGATGGGACCGCGTGGAGCCCTCTCCACGAGCCCGACCGGCTCGGTGGAGTCCTTCCTGGCCGAACCCCGCGTGGCCACGCTGACGACCCTGCGGCCCGACGGGTCCCCGCACGTGGTGGCGGTGCGCTTCACCTGGGACGGCGAGCGGGAAATGGCCCGTGTGCTGACCGTCGCCGCCTCGCGCAAGGCCCGCAACCTGGTACGGGGCGGCCGCGCCGCGCTCTGCCAGGTCGACGGGTTCCGCTGGGTCACCCTTGAGGGCAGCGCGACGGTGTCCGACGATCCGCGCCGGGTGGCCGAGGCTGCCCGCCGCTACCTCCGGCGTTACGGTTCGCCGCCGCCCGCGCCGCCAGGCCGGGTCGTGATCGAGATCGCGGTGGACCGCATCATGACACTCAACACCTGAACGGATCCGACATGCCTTTTCAGAACGTGCTCGACTCCACCATGCACTACCGGGAACTCGGCGCCGGCGCGCCGATCGTCTTCCTGCACGGCAACCCGACCTCCTCCTACCTGTGGCGCAACGTCATGCCCGCCATCGGGCACGGCCGTCTCCTGGCTCCCGACCTGATCGGCATGGGCGAGTCGGGCAAGCCCGCCATCGAGTACACCTTCGCCGACCACGCCCGCTACCTGGAGGCCTGGTTCGACGCGCTCGACCTCGACGACGTGGTGCTGGTCGGCCACGACTGGGGCGGCGCGCTGGCCTTCGACTGGGCCTCCCGCCACCCGGACCGGGTTCGCGGGATCGCCTTCACCGAGGCCATCGTCAAGCCGATGAGCTGGGACGAGCTCCCCGAGGACGGCCGCGACCTGTTCCGGGCGATCAAGACCGAGGGCGTGGGCGAGTCCATGATCCTCGACGATGACGCCTTCCTCAGGCAGGGCCTGCCCACCACGGTCACCACTCCGCTCACCGAGGAGGACATGGCCGCGTACACGCAGCCGTACCCGACCAGAGAGAGCCGCCTGCCGCAGCTGCGCTGGGCGCGCTCGTTGCCGCTGGGCGGGGAGCCGGCCGACGTCGTGGCCAGGATCGAGGCGTTCGACCGGTGGCTGGCGACCAGCGTCGAGGTGCCGAAGCTCATGATCGGCTTCCGTCCCGGCATCGGCACGATGTGGACGTCGGAGACCGTCGCCTGGTGCGCGAAGAACGTGGCCGCGCTGGAGATCGTGGAGCACGAGGAGGTCGCCGGGCATCACACGCCGGAGGACCAGCCCTTGGCCATCGCGGCGGACATCGAGAGCTGGCTGGCCAAACTGGCGGGCTAGCCCGAACTGCCGGCGTTCGGTTGCGGTGGTGGAGCCTGCCGGGCAGGCCCCACCACCGTGAATCGCGCCCGGCCCGGCGTACGGTGTGGGCCTGCTCATCGAGCTCCAGATCCGCGGCCCGCGAACCACGCCCGCCCGGGAGCTTCAAGGAGCGCGTCACCCTCGGTCCGCCCGCACGGGCGCGGACGGCTGATAGGGCTGGGTCCCGCCGGTACGCGAGGGCAGCAGCACGACGATGAGTACGGCCCCGAGCGCCACGCAGATCGCGCCCGCCGTGAGCCCACCCGAGTAGCCCATGACGGCCAGCGCGGCCACCCCGACGGCGCCACCGACCTGCTGGACCGAGGTGAACAGGGCCGAACCGAGACCGGCGTCCTCCTCGGTGGTGCCGTCGACCGCGGTCGCGGCCATGACGGGCAGGCTCAGCCCGTTGCCCACACTCAGCACGAGCATGCCAGGCAGGACATGGGCGGCATAAGAGTCGCCCGCCGCCACGCCGGACAGCAGCAGCAAACCGGCGATGTTGATGAGGAAGGCGAGCAGGAGCGCCCAGCGCGTCCCGATCCTGAGGGAGATGCGGGAGGACAGCCACATGCCCGCCAGGATGCCGCCGCCGTAGGGCAGATAGGCGATGCCGGCCAGGAGCGGGCTGTATCCCAGAGCGGTCTGAACCTGGATCATCAGCAGGAACGACATCGCGTACATCGCCATCGAGAACAGCAGGGTCGCGCCGTTGGCGACCGCCCGCGTCCGTGAGGCCAGGAACGATCTGGGCACCAACGGCGCCGCCGCCCGCGATTCGGCCACCAGGAACACCACCGCCAAGGCGGCGGAGAGCCCGACGGCGCCGATGACGAGCGGATCGCTCCAGCCGGTCTCTCCGGTCCGCAGCAACCCGTACACCAGCGACACCGCGGCCCCCGTGACCAGGACCGCGCCGGGAACGTCGAGGCTGCGCCGCCCGGGGGCGCGGGACTCGGGGACCAGGCGGGGCAGCGACGCCAGGGCCACGGCGACGACGGGAAGGTTGATCAGGAAGATCCAGCGCCAGGACACCAGGTCGGTCAGCGCCCCGGACAGCACCAGGCCCGAGGTCCCGCCGAGGGCCGCGATGCCGCCCCAGACCCCCAGCGCCCTGGCCCGCTCCTCCTGCCCCGGATACAGCAACGTGATCATCGACATCGCCGCAGGGCTGGCCATCGCAGAACCCGCTCCCTGCACGAACCGCCCGACCACGAGCTGCCACGGCTCCTGCGCCAGCCCGCACGCCAGACTGGCCACCCCGAACAGCGCCACCCCGATCAGAAAGACGCGGCGGCGGCCCAGCAGATCCGCCATCCGGCCGCACAGCAGCAGCAAACCGCCGAAGGCCAGGAAGTAGGCGTTGACGACCCAGGGCAATCCGGACGCGCTGAAGCCCAGCTCATCGCGGATGCTGGGCAGGGCCACGCTCACGACGGTGTCATCGAGAACAAGCATGAACTGGACAAGACACAACACAATCATCGGCACCCGACGACGCTATGATCCGCCGCATTTGGCCACAATTCGCGATGGGGCCAGACTATGTCGCATGGAGGACATGGGCGGCGCGATCATCGTCGGGCACTTCCCGCTGACCTCGGGAGAGTGGATCCCCCCGCACAATCACACCCACCACCAGCTCGCCTGGACCCGGCGCGGCGTCCTGAGCGTCGAAGTGGACGAGGTGTACTGGGTCCTGCCGCCCACCCGGGCACTGTGGCTGCCCGCGGGCGTCACCCACGCGACCGGCGCGACCCGCGACGCCGTACTGTGCAGCCTCTATCTGGCGCCGGAGCGCTGCCCGCTGGACTGGCCCGAGCCCACCGCGGTCGGCGTGGACGGCCTGCTGGCCGAGCTGATCGGGTACCTGGCCCGCACCGACCTCGCCGACGACGCGCGGTTGCGCGCCGAGGCCGTGCTGCCCGACCTGCTGCGCCCGCTGCCCACCCGCCCCATCGACGTGCCGCAGCCCACCGACGAGCGGGTTCAGGTGGTGGCGGCCGCCCTGCTGGCCGACCCCGCCGACCCGCGCAGCCTGGAGGCTCACGCCCGCGCGGCGGGCGTGAGCAGGCGGACGTTGACCCGGCTGTTCGTGCGCGACGTGGGCATGAGCTTCGACCATTGGCGTACGCAGGTACGGTTGCGCGCCGCCCTGCCACTGCTGGCCGAGGGCCAGCCGGTGTCGCGGGTGGCGCACAGCGTGGGGTACGCCACGGCGAGCGCGTTCCTGGCGGCCTTCCGCCGCACGGTCGGCACCACGCCCCGGCGCTACCTGCTCAGTCGTTGAATTCAAGCCTTGATCAGGCCGGGCGGCGGCTGCGATAGGCGGCGGTCTTGGCGCGAGCCGTACACGCGGCGCTGCAGTAACGACGCGACCCATTACGGGTCAGATCGATGTAGACCGCCTCGCACTGGTGCGCCTGGCACTCCCCGAAGCGGTCCGGGCCGAAGCCGTCCACGATGAGGGCCAGCGCTGTGGCGAACTCACCGCCCAGTCCCTCCACCTGGGTGCCGTCCGAGCCGTGGAAGTGCAGGTGGAACGGCTGGCCGACATCCTCGACCAGGTACGGCTGCGCACCGTACCTGCGGATCATGGCGTTGATGCGGGCGGCCTGCTCGGCCGGTTGCTCGGCCAGGAGCGCTTGCCGCAGCTCGGTGGCCAGCTCGGCCAGGCGCCGCCCCGCGTCCGGAACGGCGCGCAGGGCCGCACTCGTACTGTCGCCGAGATGGGCGGCGAACGTCGTCGCGAGGTCGTCGCCCGCCAGTGGCCGCACCGAGGCACCGCCCCGCCGGTATGCCGTGGCCAGGTTGACCAACTCGGCGATCAGCGGCGCCTGCCGAGTCACGTTACAGGCTATCTCCACTTGACCAGTAACATCCTTCCGTGTGTCATAGGCGTAATCCAGTTAGATGGTAACGGAGTCCGCCATGTTCGCACCTTATCGCCGCCTGTTCGCCCTACCGGGCGTCCCGCACCTGCTCGTCGCCGGGCTCATCGTCAAGCTGGGCACGCCCGTGCTCAGCCTCGCCCTGCTGCTGGCCGCCGTCGACCGGCTCGGCTCCTACGCCACCGCCGGCCTCGTGCTCACCGGCCACGCGCTGGCCCTGGCCCTGTGCGCGCCCATCGGCGGGCGCATCGCCGACCGGTACGGCCCCCGCCGCGCGCTGACGGGCTACCTGGTCACCCACGCCCTCGCCTACGCTCTCCTCCTGCTCGCCCCGCCCGCCTTGATGATCGGCGCCGCCGTACTGCTCGGCGCCACCACCCCGCCCGCCGGATCCGTCATCAGAACCGCCTGGCCACGCCTCGTCCCCGCCACCTCCCTGCCCACCGCCTATGCGGTCGACAACGCCGTCAACGAGCTGACCTTCATCGCCGGCCCCCTGCTCGTGCCGATCCTGACCTGGACCGTCCCCGCCCAGGGCGTGGTGGCTGCCGCCGGCGCCGCCGTCCTGCTCGGCACCGCGCTGCTGCTGGCCTCCCCTGCGATACGACAGACCGCTTCCACCACGCCGGGCAGGCTCCATCTGGCCGGGCCGCTCACCCACCGGCCGGTTCTCGTGCTGCTGACCATCGCCGCCTTGGGCACGTTCACCTTCGGCTGCCTGCGCATCGCCACGGTCGCCTCGGCCACCGTCCTCGGCTCCGCTTCCTCCGCCGGCGTACTGATGGGCCTGCTGTCGGCCGGCGCCCTCCTGGGCACCCTCGGGTACGGCGCGCGTGCGTGGCCCGTCACCAGCGGGCGCCTGCTGGTCCTGCTCTCGCTCGCCGAGGCGGCTGTCCTGCTCACCGGAGGCTGGGCACCCGGCTTCATGACACTCGCCGTACTGATCGCTCTTGTCGGGCTGGTGACCGGGCCACGCGACGCGGTCGTGCCGACCCTGCTCGCCGAACACGCCCCCGCCCGCTACCGCACCGAGGTCTTCGCCTGGCTCAACACCTTCACCTGGGCCGGCTACGGCCTGGGCACCGCCGTCGCCGGCCGGCTCACCGGCCCCCACGACACCGGCGCGGCCGCCTTCGGCGCCGCGGCGATCGCAGCGATGGCAGGTGCCATCCTGGCCGCCGTCGCCGGTCGGATCGCCTCGCCCCTGCCGGCACCAGCCGCGGTCCCGGCCGAAGGTGAATCTGATCACGTGACCGACAACTGATCGTCGGCAGGCTTGCCGGGCCACGACCACGGACGGAGCCGGTGGCACGGACCCAAGCGAGGCCTCGACACCTGCGCATCGGCTACGCCCGCGACCGCACTGTCCCCGCTGGGCCATGCTCATCTGAACCGCCTGGGCCGCTACGCGATCGCTTGCCTCGGCCCCGGCGAAGGACCCGCGGCCGCTGCCGCATGAGGATGCCGCCACGGTCGTGGGTGAGAACCGCGTTTGAACCGCCGGACTGCCGCACCCCCGTATGTGACAGAACGGAAAGGAGGCCATCAGTCAGACGTCGCCGAACATACGGTTCCTGTCGCTCTCCGACGTCGCGGCGGGCGATCAGCCGGTCGATCGCGGTCCTGGAGTGGGCGGGGTCCGGCTGTCGGGCGCCGCCAGTCGCTTGGCCCAGGCGGGCACGGCCGGGGCGACCTGACCGCGCTTGCGAAACCAGGCCAGCCAGGACAGCATCGCGGCGCGACGGGTGTTCCAGGTGTTGACCGCCGCGCCGTCCCACAGCGTTTCCAGGGCATCGCCGATCTCGTCGTCGACCACCACCGCGAGCGGGGGCGTGGTCCTGCCGACGCCGGCGGCGTAGGCGCGTACGGTGTTGGAGTTGCCCAGCCGCAGCAGCACCATCCCGTCGTCCGCCACCCTCAGAGCGTGCGTAGGGAATCCTGGCCAGCGCCGACGGCGCGACTGGGCTGAGGCCGTGCGCGCGGATAGGTGCCGCCCGGCGCCGTCCGGGTGCTACTGAGGTTCGTGCGCGACACTGCAGCGCCACAGAGTGGACACAGGAGCCGTGGGGGTGTGGGGCTGGCGCCGTGGTCAGCGCTGTGCCAGCAGGCGTGATGCCGCCTCTCGTGCGAGGCCGGCAGCGGTCGGGTCGCCGAGGCCGACGCGGACGCAGGCGGCTCCGTCAGCGAGCGTGAGCAGGGTGGCCGCGACTGCGTCAGGGGCCGTCTCCCCCGCCGCGGCGGCGAGTTCGGCGAGGTAGCGGAGGATTTCGCGCTTGTGGTCGCGGATCGCGAGACGCACCGGGGTGATCGGCGTCGGGGTTGGGCGGGTCAGCAGGATGCGCAAGGACCGGGTGCTGCTCACCGGGGATGCGGCGTTCGTAGTCCGACCCGCACACGGCGGCCAGCGCGGAGAAGTCGGCCACAGACGCCATCGCCCTCTTCACCGCCCTGGGGCAGTTCCCATCCGTGGACGCCGCCCTGCAGGCGTGGGAGAAGGACCGGCTCGCCGAAGGAGCCGCCCTCTACCGGCACGGCGTAAGCCTCGGGCACCGGCTGGGCCTCAGCGCTCCCGCGGCGATGCCCGACCGAATCGGCTGACACAGCGTTCCCGGGCCGGCCCCGGACAGGCCGTACAGGGCGAGCACCGCGTGCCGCCGGACTCCGCCGCCCTGCTCGGAACGCCTCGCCCGGGTCAGGACACTGGCGGAGACCCTCAGCCCGCGTGCCGCCTGACCAGACCCTCGGCCATCTGGCTTGGCTCGATGAACACGGCGCCGCAGGACATAGGCCAAAGCTGCCTTTGCCGTCTTCACCTGGGATCATTTCTTCCCGCTGTCCGGCGACCCGGACGGGCGGCACTTCGAGTGCTGGACGGCGCTCGCCGCCACCGAGTCCGCCTCACGAGCACACACCCAACAGCAGTCACGCGCCCTGGCGTCCGACGCGTCATCGGACGTGAGGCAGGCGGCTACCTTTCCGATCTCGTGCAACTCCCCCAACGGTCGAGCGGCACCAGCAATGTATCGCTGACCGTCCGATCGGGTCAGAGAGGGCACCGTCCCCGGCGCGGCACCTGAAGCAGCAGACCGAGCAGGCGTGGTGCCTGACGCTCGTGACCAACTCCGTGGTCGCATGGGCGACGGAGTTTTACGGCCTGGCCGTGGACTCGATGCGCGCCACCGGGTGGCGCGTCGACGATGAGGTGCTGGCTCAGCTTGGCCCCACTGGCTTCCGGCCCGACCTACGGTCCTGCATGATCCACTGCTTGCTCTCTACCGGACGTCTTGCAGAAAGCGGTGACGGTCCTGCGCCAGGCCGTCCCGTCACCGTGATGAGGCGATAACTGGCTTCAGATACGAGGCCGAAGGGTGCGCCGGACGGCGACACCGCCCAATGCGAGAGCGGGGATGAGCAGGATTCCCGCTTCGGTCCATTGGAACCGCCAGAACCTGTTCGCGGGGTGGAATTCGGCCACCTGTCGGTAGCCATGGCTGAATGAGCACTTGGCGTACTTCTTGGTCGTCTCGTCTGTCCCGCAAGGGCCGGCGAGCGCGAGCGCTACGTCCTGAGAGGTGAACTTCACGCCGCTCTTGTCGATCCAATAGTCGGTCACAGACAGGGAGTCTTCCGGTACGAGCTCGTCCATGACCTTGGCCTGCACGGCTCGCTCCGGCGGCGCGTAGGAGGACGGCGCCCTGAGGAGTCCGAAGAATGCCAACGCGCACACCGCCAGGGTCACCGCCATCGCCGGCAGGGTCCGCCGGAACAGCGCGCCCGTGGCCATGCCGAGCACGAACGCGGCCAGCCACCACGCCGCCGGAACGATGCCGACAAGACGGAACCATCTCAAGTCGAAGCGGTCGACGTTGTAGGGAGGGACGTCGAAGGCGGCCAGCCACGGACCCACGATGCCGGCCAGCGCCAGCCCGCCGAGCGTGACCGCGGCACCGAGGCCGACGATTTTGGCCGCCAACCAGCGGCGCCGCGTCACCGACTGGGTCCAGGTGAGCTGGTGCGTGCCCTGTTCGAACTCCCGGGCCAGGAGCGGAGCCCCCCAGAAAGCGCCGATCATCGCCGGGGCCAGCAGCGGAAGCCAGCCGAGGAGTTCACCCACCAGCCGTATGCGCTCGTTCATCTCCACGAGGTAGGCGCTGCACGCGGGCGTGTCCGTCACACAGTCGGCCGCCGGAGCGTTCTGCGCGGCGAAATCCGCCGCGCCCAGACCGCTGACGAGCAGAACCGCGCCGAGGACGGCCAGCAGCGCCGTGGTGACGAGCACCTGCATGCGATGCTGCCGCCAGGTAAGCCACAACACTTCCAGGTCTCCTAGCAGTCAGGAAATGGTCAGGGTCGGACGAGGCAGTGAGGTGGTGTCGGGGCGGCGCAGGTAGGCCAGCACCAGCTCCTCCAGGCTCACACCGGACTCTCTCCATCGCGGGTCGTGCAACGGCGTTCCCGAGCCGGTGCGAGCCAGCAGGTCGGCCTGCCGTTCGCTGCGGCTGTCGCTGATCACCGGCACCCGGGTTGCCATCCCGTCGGCGAGCTCGGCCGGACCGGACAGCATCCGGTGAGTGGCGAGCAGCTCGTCGACCTCGCCGCTGATCTGGACCTGGCCACGGTTGAGCACCACCAGCCAGTCGCAGGCGTTGGTCAGGTCGGACACCACGTGGGAGGACAGCACGACGGTCATCTGCGTCTCGGCCACCGCCGCCATCAGGGAGCGCATGACGTCGTGCCGGGCCACCGGGTCGAGGTTGGCCAGCGGCTCGTCCATGACCAGCAGCTCCGGCCGCTTGGCCACAGCGATGGTCAGCGCGACCTGCGCCTGCTGACCTCCTGAAAGCTTGCCGACCTTGCGGTTCAGCGGGATGTCCAGTTCCGCCAGCCGCTGCCGGGCCAGGGTGTCGTCCCACCCCGGATTGAGATGGTGTCCGAAGCGGAGCATCTCAGCGACGGTGAAGCCGTCGTAGAGGGGTTTGTCCTGGGCCAGGAACGCCACCCGCGCGAGGGCCTCCGCCCGCTGCCCGACCGGCTCGCCGAAGACACGCACGCTGCCCCGGGTGGGGGCGATCAACCCGGCGACCAGGTGCAGGAACGTGGACTTGCCCGCGCCGTTCGGTCCGACGAGCGCGACGACCCGGCCGGCGGGGACGGACAGCGTGCACTCGCGCAACGCCCACGTGCCCCGATACCGCTTGGCGAGCCTCACGGCCTCCAGAGCCGCCGGGCTCTGTGCGGGTGCGGTGAGCTCACCGGATCCGCCGCCGAACATCCCCACTGTCCAATCCGCCGTCATGCGATCCCCTCCTGGGGGAAGTCAGCGAGCACCGAGGCGAACAGCGCCTCCATATCCCCTTGGTCGAGCCCCGCTTCACGGCAGCCGCGCACCCATTGGGCGAGGTCACGGCGGAACCGGGTGTGATCGGCCGTGGATCCGCCGCCCAGGGACCGCTGCACAAACGTGCCCAACCCGGGCCGGCCGACGACGAGGCCCTCGTTTTCCAGCTCGCGGTAGGCCTTGGCCACTGTGTTCGGATTGATCGCGAGGTCGCTGACGACCTCTTTGATCGTCGGCAGCCGATCGCCCGGCATGAGCGCACCGAGCCGCAAGGCGTGTTTGACCTGATGCACCAGTTGGAGATAGGTCGCCACACCAGAGCTTGGATCGAGGCGAAACTTGATCACCACAATACCCTTTTCCTATTTGATTAGTAAAAGGGTATTAGCCGCCCACGATCTTCGTCAACTCGGCCTCCTGGCCTCTCGCGCGGGTCGTCGTCGCCGCTTCCCGAGAGCCCCAGATTCGGCCCGCACTGCCAGCCGCAGAGCAGCTCTGCGTGACAGCGGCGACGGACTGCGGTTCGCAGAAACGAAGAGCGGCGCCCGTGCCCGCGCTGCCTGGTCGAGCCCGGCTCGCCGTGTCGGTCGCGCTCCGGCACCGTCGCCGGGGCCTACCACGCCAGGCGGTTCACCAAAGTCCCTCGGCCGGCGAAGCTGCTGCGCGGGCCGACCCCGACCGACCGCGGGCCGGGGCGGCTGTGGCGGCCAGGCGCCCCGCCTCCGACGCCGTTCCTCGCTGACACCCCGGCCACGGACATCCGCGTCGCCTACGCCCGCCGCTCCCGCCTCACTTCCAGGAACTTCAGTCCCAGCTGGACGCGCTGACCGCACACGGCATCCCGCGCGAGAAGATCCTCGCCGAGAAGGTATCCACCCGCGTGCGGGTTCGCCCGAAGTTCGAAGCCGCGCTGGAGGCCTGCCGCGCGATCAAGGCGCACGCCCCGCCGCACTGCCGAGTCATCCTCACCGTGTACGAGATGAAGCGGCTGGGCCGGGACTCGGCTGAGTTGACCGCGCCGGCCGACCACCTCACCGCGCACGGCATCGCCCTGGAGATGCTCGCCGGACCGCTGACCGGGAGCTACGACCCATCCGGCACAGGGCGGGTACTGTTCGCATTCTTCGCCGCAATGGCCGAACCCGAACGCGAGAACATCCGCGAGGCCACTCTGGAAGGCCTGCATGCCGCCGCCCCGCAAGGGAAACCACGGCGGACGCCCGCCAGTGATCACCGACATGCTGCACACCGTGCTCCGCCGCCGCGCGAACGGCGAATGGGTGGAGGAGATCCGCCCGGACCTGATCATCCTCGCCGGCAAGCGCAAGGGACAGCACCCTAGCCTGGCGAGCATCTACCGGGCACCGGCCGAGCACAACAAGCGGCAGGCGTATCCCAAGGCCGTTGAGCAGGCCCATAGCGACTTCGCCATGCTCCAAGCGAGCACCTGATCGGCACGGCCAATCGGCCGCATCATCGCCGGCCGGCGATACCCGCCCGATTCTCGGCGGCAACCACGGCTACCCCCTTGGGGCCAGCTTCGGGAGTCCTGGGCCGTCTAGGACGAGCGAAGTTCCGCGGCCACCGCCCGTTCCCGCAGCTGCGCCGCCTCCGTCCGCGCCGCCTCCAACTCGGCCCGCAGATCCTCGAGCCGCATCCGCTCCAGCCTCAGCTCCGCCAGCAACCCGTCGCGCTCCTTCGCCGCGGCATCGGCCCGGGACTTCTCCCGGGAGGCCAGCTTCCGCTCCCGGGTCAGCGACGCGGAAGCCTCCGCCACCTTCCCCTCCAGCCGCTCCACCTCGGCCGCCGCCTGCGAGGCGTCCTTGAGCGCCACCGCCCGATCCCGCTCGGCCTCTTTGAGTGCCAAGGCCCGATCGCGTTCGGCTTCCTTGAGTGTCATGGCCCGGTCCCGTTCGGCTTCCTTGAGCCTCATGGCCCGGTCCTGCTCGGCTTCCTTGAGCGCCACGGCCCGATCCCGCTCGGCCTCCGCCGCCGCCCGTTCGGCTGTGACGGCCCGCTCCACCGTCCGGTCCCGCTCCTGTGCCGCCGCCTCCGCGCGGGTCTGCGCCTCGATCAGCTTCCGTTCGGCCTGTTCACGCTCCCGCACCGCCGCCGCCGTCTCGTCCCGGGCCCGGTCGCGTTCCTCCCGTGCGCGCTCGGCCTCCTCCTGAGCCTGTACGACCTGCGCCCGCGCCTCGGCAGTGCGCTGCTCAGCCTGCGCCATGACTTCAGCCGTGCGCCGCTCGGCCAGCTCCGCCCGCTCGGCCAGCTCATGAACGACCTGGTCCCTGGCCTGCTCCGTCAACTCGCCCCGATGCAGCGCCTCTTCGGCCCGCCGCTCGGCCGTCTTCGCGCGCTGCTTCGCCTCCTCGGCCGTCTGGAGCGCCTGTCGTTCGGTGCTCGCGGCCTCCCGCAACGCGGCCAGCGCCTGCTCCCGCGCCCGTTCGGCATCCCCCAGTGCCGTCTCGCGCTCGGCCTGCGCCTCTTCGAGCCGTACCCGCATCTCGGCCGTCTGCCTGCGGGCGTGTTCGGCGGCCTCGCGCGCCAGCCGTACCTGCTCGAACGCCTGCTCCCGCTCCGTACGGGCGATCGCCACGCGCGTGTGCGCCTCGGCCTGCATCGCGCTCAGCTTCGCCTCGACCCCCGCCGGACTCAGCTCCGCAGCCAGGGCCCGCGCCAGCGGCTCGATGGCGGCGGTCAGACCGCTCTCCATCCGGTCGTACAACTGCTCGGCCCTGGCCAGCGCCCCCTCCAGCCCCGGCGTGGCCCGCCGCAACTCCCGCTCCCGCTTGGCCGCCGCCTGGCAGTCCTTCTCGGGGCAGTACGCCTTGGGCCGCCCTCTCCCCCGCCGCTGCTCGATCGGCGACCCACAGTGCTTACAAGGCGTTACCACACTGGCATCCGCAGTCACGGCGGCAGCGTACCATTTTTGATTTTCTAGAAAATAAAATCCAGAAAACATGACCTGTTGTGCCGCGCCCGCGCCCACACGACTTTCGACGGGAGCGTGCCGACTCGAAGTGATGCCCAGGACCTGCAGTTGCGGGGGTTGAGGAACCGCCGGACAGCCGTTGTCGATAAGAGCGATCTTGCTGGGGGCGCCAACGAGCAGAGCTGGGATGTGGGTGGGACAGCTGCTGGTCAGGGTCGCGCAAGTACTGCATAGCCGGTGGATCGGTCGCCTCTGAGGGTGCGGGCGGCTTCGGTGACCGAGATGCCGACGTCGACCAGGCGGCGCGGTGCGGCCAGTCCGGCGGGGCCGATGGCGCGTGGCCGGCCGGTCTTCTTGCCGGGCAGCGTGGCGCTGTTGGCTTCGCGACACTTGGTGGACTGCATGGCGCCGATGGTTTCGCGGTGCTTGCCGGGCAATGTGGTGCTGGGGTTTCGGGCTGCTTGGTGGGCAATGTGGTGCTGGGGTTTCGAGGTGCTTGCCGGGCAGCGTGGCGCTGCTGGTTTCGCGACGCTTGGTGGACTGCATGGCGCCGGTGGTTTCGGGGTGCTTGCCGGGCAGCATGGTGCTGGGGTTTCGCGGTGCTTGCCGGGCAGCGTGGTGCTGCTGGTTTCGCGATGCTTGGTGGACTGCATGGCGCCGGTGGTTTCGGGGTGCTTGCCGGGCAGCATGGTGCTGGGGTTTCGAGGTGCTTGCCGGGCAGCGTGGTGCTGCTGGTTTCGCGACACTTGGTGGACTGCATGGCGACGGTGGTTTCGCGGTGGCCACGGTGATGGAGAGTTCTTCGGCTGTCTCGGTGTTGGAGATGCCGCGGCCGACGCGAGTGAGGACCTCGTGTTCGCGGTCGGTGACGTCGCCGTCCCCTGGCCGGCAGGTAGGGGCTGGTCAATGCCTGACCGGCGCTGTCGGCACCCGCATGGTCCAGGCCGTCGGGCTCGCTGGCCAGGCACGCCCCGCGATGGGACGTTTCGACGCCGGATTCCTCGACTGGCGCATTGGCGCCTGCTCCCACTTTGCCCCGCTGTGGGTGGACCGCGTCTTCGCCCTGGGCCATACGCTCAAGTCGCTGGAGGAGATCCTCGATGGCGACCCGCGCGAGCACGTACATGCCGCCCGCGTCGTCATCTACAAGGCCGCGTTCATCCGTCCTGGACCGCAGGTGCGGCTTCATCGCCGCCTGCCCCGAGGCGGTCTGGTCTGCCAGCCGGAGAGCGCTGGACGCCGGGCTCACTGCCCCGCTCGCTCAGCGACTCGCCGGGCTCGCTGCTCTGCTCTGCTTGCTCAGCCATTCACCGGGATTGCTGCTCTGCTCTGCTTGCTCAGCGATTCGCCGGGGTTGCTGCCCTGCTTGCTCAGCGGCTCGGTGGGTTCCGGCCGCGCATGGCTGCTGCGGTGTCCGGGACACCACCATGTGCGGCATCGGGCGACGGGGGAAGGGTGTCTCGTTTGCCCTTACCCCGTCGCTCGTATGAGCCGGCAGCTCCAGGTAGCTCCAATTACGCCCGTGCAGTCGCGGTGATCAGGTGGCCTTGCCGCGGGCTATGTAGAGGTTCATGTCGGTGAAATCGAGGGTGACGTTGTAGGGCTTGTAGAAGCTGTGGGAGAAGTGGGCCAGCACGTCGAACCCGTATGGGGCGAGCCGCTGGCTTGGGTTCACCATGCAGTAGACCTCCTTGGCGGAGGCGTTGCCGAGGCGGATCTCCTTCGGGTAGCAGGGGTACGCGACCACCGGGTGGCTGTGGGCGAAAGTCTCGACCGGGCGGTCGTAGTCGGTGCGGATCCCCAACTGCTTGGCCGATTCCTCGGACATGCCCGCGGCGATCTCGCCGGTTCCGCCGATGGGCGTGGCCACCACCCGTGTCCCGGAGCCGGCGATGCTGCCCCTGCTGTGCAGCATGTGCTCACGGGCCAGCCACAGCGGCAAGGGCTCTGCGCCCGCCCGTTTGGCGGCGGCGCGTGCCTGCCTCGCCGTTTCGGGGGTCCGGCGGCGCAGAATCAGCGACCGGCCCGCATAGTCGAAGGTGGTCAGCAAGTGGTAGAAGACCCACGTGCCGATGATGCCGTCGTTGGACTCCTCGGGCGTATCTGTTTCCGACCACTCCACGGGGATGTTGCGCAGTTCGATGTCGCCCAACTTGAAGGAGTCCAGCACCCCGAAGTACTGCCATGCGGTGCCGCCCAAGTAATCGATCTTCTGACTGGCGACGGGGCTCAGCCCGGCCTCGTCGGCTACCTTCGCGGACATGCCCAGCCACCCGGCGCCGGTGTAGGGCAGGAAGCGTTTCGGCGGTCCGCCGTTGACCGAGGCCTCTACCAGCGGGAACGGGTCCATCTGCTGGAATGGCAGCCGCGCGATGTCGCCGTGGATCTGATACGACTCGCCGCTGACCGCCGCGAACCACTTGGCGTAGGCGTCCACGCCGGCCGCTTGCCAGTGTGGTGCGGAGAGGGCGAGTTTGTCCTGCCGGATGTAGCAGTCACCCAGAAGCTTGTTGGCTTCCTTGTCGTCGGGCGCCAGGTCGATGGCCATCTTGAGGTATTTCTCGGCGTCGGGGAACTGGTTGGACAGCAGCCCTACATAGCCGCGCTGGCGGGCCGCATGCACGTTCGTGGGGTCTGTCTTCAGGATCTCCTCGTACGCGCGGCCGGCCTGCTCGAACTCCCCGGCCTTGAACAGCGCGTCCGCGTCACCGCTGCCGGCTGACGCCGTGGCCGCCGTGGCTGCCTTGCCCAGCAGCGGCGCGGTCGCGGCGGCACCGGCCAGCACGGCGGCGCCCCGGAACAGCGAACGCCGGTCCCATTCTCCGTCATCAGCCACGCCTTCTCCTTCTCGTGATCGCCTTTGTCGCAACGTTCTGTCCCAGCGGACGGTCACAGCATCTCCGGCCGGTTCATCTCGCCCTGCTTGATGAGGAGACGCCGGAGTCGCCAGGGTCACCCCGGCCGAACAGCATCGACCCGACGCGAGCGGTCGGATCGGTGGCCTTGCGCCGGGCCAGGGCCAGGGCCAGGGCCAGGGCCAGGGCCAGGGCCAGGGCCAGGGCCAGGGCCAGGGCCAGGGCCAGGGCCAGGGCCAGGGCCACCTGGATGGTCGGTCCCTTCGGCTTCGACCAGTCGGTCGGTACGGTCACCGTGCTGCAGTCCATCTCCGGCTTGTCCGGACACGGATTCCAGTCCCACGGTGGACGGTTCGGATCAGGGCCAGCTCAAGGCCCTCCCGCACGACCGGGTCATCCTCGATCAACAACACTCGCGACACGCCCCGGGTTTCACCGCACGCTCCGCAACTCGCCCGCCGGTCAACCGGATCCACTGTCGACCGCCCGTGTCCCCGCCTCGTACGCGCCGCGTCATGGTTGTGTCACGGTCGCGCCGACGGTGGCCGC
Organism: Nonomuraea sp. NPDC004186; assembly: GCF_053603495.1. Lineage (NCBI taxonomy): Bacteria > Bacillati > Actinomycetota > Actinomycetes > Streptosporangiales > Streptosporangiaceae > Nonomuraea > Nonomuraea sp. NPDC004186. The sequence continues at coordinate 164,461 of NZ_JBSGFQ010000009.1, forward strand.
CGTCGAGAAACGCCGACATTCGGCGGACAATGCGCACATTCGGCGCCAATCGTGCTTCGTCATGAACGAGCCACGCGCCATCCCCCTCGTCCCCGAGAGCGGCTGCACGGCGGGGTCACGCTGGTGCTCGCCGTGCTCCTGCTGTTCCCGGTCGAGCGGATCACGCCGCGCCAGCCGTACCTGTCGCGCAGCCCGGTCGAGCGCAAGCCGGGCCATCCGCGGTGGCTAGCCAGTCGGGCATCTGCACGAGGGCATCCGCGTCCTGGCGGTGCCGGCCACGGCGGTCCGGTTCAAGACGGTGGCAAGGACGAGGGGCCACAGGCTGACGGCCGCGTGATCGTGGCGGTGTTCCGTTAGGGGACCCCCACCGGAACACCGAGCGATCAGGCTGAATGCCCAGGTCAATGCCGCGGCGTTCACCAGAGCGGAGTGGTGGTCGGCGGTGGACGCCGACGTCAAGAGTGTACGGACGGGCTCCGTGGCGAATCCGTGCCCCTTCCGTGGCGGTCAGGGGGTCTGCACGGATGTCCCGGCCTGTCGCGGCAGGCCAGAGTCGCAGGCAGCGACAGCGACGCAGAAGGGTCGCCTTGGCATGCCGAGCCTGCTCGCCATCGCATGTCAACAAACAGCGACCGGCTCCGACCTACCTATGACCGCACAGACAAGAGGAGGCAACTCATGGGCAAGATCATCTACTGGGTGCACGCGTCGGTGGACGGGTTCATCGACGGACCCGACGGGGAGTTCGACTGGCCGATGATGGGGCCAGAGCTGTCGGCGTACTCCGAAGGTCTGGACAAGAGGGTCGACACTCTGCTGTTCGGACGTCCGGTGTGGGAGATGATGGTGGGGTTCTGGCCGAACGCCGAGTCACTGTTGGACGATCCGCATGTCGCCGCTTTCGCGCCGTTCTGGCGCGCCACGCCGAAGATCGTCTTCTCGCGTACGTACCCGGGTGACGAGTGGACCAGTCGCGTCATCAGCGGCAACCTGGCCGAGGAGGTCGCCGCCCTCAAGGCCAGGCCGGGCGGCGGGGACCTGCTCCTCACCGGCGGCTCCGCGCTGGCGGCGGCGCTGACCGAGCTGGGGCTCATCGACGAGTACCACGTCGCCGTACACCCGGTGGTGCTCGGCGGCGGCCGGAAGCTGTTCGCCGCGCCGGAGCAGCGCCACAAGCTGCGGCTCGTCGACTCGCACGTCCTCGACGGCCAGGTCGTGGTGTCGCACTACCAGCTCCCCTCCAGCTAGAGCGACCCGTGCGGCGGTGGAACCCACCGGCACGGTGCCGATGCCAAGGTTGCGGGGGCACACGCCAGGGAGTCAGTCCCGGTCGGCAGGTGTGGCGTGCAGGTCAGGAGGCTGGCGATCATCGCGGCCCTGCGCCTGGCTCGCGGACGCGAGCACGCTGTGCGCTGCCGGCCCGCAGGGCCTGTACGTTCTGGGCCGCCCGCAGCCGACAGCGGCCCGCGCAACACCTCCCGTGATCGGTTAAGAGCAGGTCCTCAGTCGGCATTCAGGACGAAGAACAGGAAGCTCGGGGTACGGGCGAGGAGGCGGTAGTCGTCGGGGAACAGCTCGCGGGCGGCCGGCACAGGCTGTGGCTCGCTGATGACGGCCAGCCGGAAACCGGCCGCGGTGAAGGCGTCGGTCATCGCGTGCAGCGGCCGGTGCCAGAAACTCATCGGGACGGTCTCTCCGCCCATGGTCCACTCTTCGCTCCAGTTGCGGGTCGCGAAATAGCTGACCTCGCGCCCGGCCAGGCGGTGCATGGCGTGGATTATCAAGGGATGGTCGACGGACACGATCAGCCGGCCGCCGGTCCTCAGCACGCGCCGCAGTTCGGTGAGCGTCGGCCCCCAGTCTTCCAGGTAGTGCAGCACCAGGGACGCCATCACGTCGTCGAACGCGTCGTCGGGGAACGGCAGCGGGTCACGCAGGTCGGCCACCCGCAGGTCAGCACCGTCACCGAGCCGCCGCCGGGCCAGCTCCAGCATCCCGGTGCTGCTGTCGATGCCGGACACGACGGCACCCCGGTCACGCAGCGCCTCGAACAGCGGGCCCGAGCCGCAGCCGGCGTCGAGGATCCGCCGGCCGGACACCTCCCCGGCAAGGGCCAGGATGGCGGGCCGCTCGTAATAGGCGTTCATGATGCCGGCCTCGTTTTCGGCCGTGTACGCCTCGGCGAAACCGTCATAGTCGTTGACTCGGGACGGATGCGCGGGCTCAACGTGATCTTCGGGCACGGTAGGCATGCGAGCCATCCTGGCCCACCAGGCTCGGGCCCGCGAACCGCGCAGGCGCGAGTCAGCTCACCCCGCCCACGACCGCCTTCCCCCCGCGCGCCGCCGCCGCGTAGAACGGCACGAGGGCCTCGAATCCCTCTCACCGGTCGCCGTGGCCGGCCACGGATAGCACAGCCGCCACTGACTGGTGCCATGCTCGGCCTCGGCCCTGCCCTCCGCGAGCAAGGGCGAGCTCCAACGTGATGGCGTACTCACGAACGCAGCAGTTGCCGCACCCGGGCGGCCTCGCGCGTGAGGTGGTCGCGCTCCGGCACGCTGGTGGCGGCGCGGGAGGCCTCGGCATACAGGTCGGCGGCGTGCTCGAGGTCGCCGGCGCGCTCGTGCAGGTATGCCGTCACCGCGGCGTAACGGGGCAGGTCGGGCTGCACGTCAGCCAGCGCCGCCAGGCCGGCCTGCGGCCCGTCGGCCTCCCCGACCGCCACTGCGCGGTTGAGCCGCACCACCGGGCTGCCGGTGAGGAGCAGCAGTTCGTCGTACCACTCCACGATCTGCACCCAGTCCGTCTCGGCGGCGCTCCGAGCGTCCGCGTGCAGGGCGGCGATCGCGGCCTGTGCCTGGTATTCGCCCAGCCGGTCGCGGGCCAGCGCGGTCTGCAGGATCGTCACCCCCTCGGCGATCAGGCCGGTGTCCCAGCGCGATCGGTCCTGCTCGCCGAGCGGCACCAGGCGGCCTCCCGGTCCGGTACGGGACACGCGGCGCGCATGGTGCAGCAGCATGAGCGCGAGCAGCCCCGCGACCTCGGGCTCGTCGGTCAGGGCGACGAGCTGGCGGGTGAGGCGGATCGCCTCGGCCGCCAGGTCGACGTCTCCGCCGTAGCCCTCGTTGAAGACGAGGTAGAGAACGCGCAGCAGCGTCCCGAGATCACCGGGCTGGTCGAGCGGCAGCCCCGCGATCCGCCGCTTGGCCCGGCTGATCCGCTGCGCCATGGTCGCCTCGGGGACGAGGTACGCCGTCGCGATCTGCCGCGTGGTCAGGCCACCTACCGCGCGCAGCGTCAAGGCCACGGCCGAGCTCGGCGGCAGGGTGGGGTGCGCGCACAGGAAGTAGAGCCGCAGCGTGTCGTCCGTGGCGGGCGCCGGACCGGCGGGCGGCTCGACCTCCACGGTGAGCTCTCGTCCCCGCCTCGACGCCTCGGCCCGGGCGGCGTCGAGGAACTTGCGCCACGCGACCGCGACGAGCCATGCCTTGGGCTCGCGGGGCGGATCGTCGGGCCAGGTTTCCAGCGCCCGGATCAGGGCCTCCTGCACGGCATCCTCGGCCGAGGCGAAGTCGGCTCCGCGTCGGACGAGGACACCGATCACCGCGGGCACGAGCTCCCGCAGCAGCGACTCGTTCACTCGGCCACCGTGGGCGACTCGGTGAGGAACGGTCGAACCTCGAGCCACTCGTGGATCGGCTCGCCGTCGGCCCCGGGAGCGGCGGACAGCTCCCCGGCCAGCTGGACCGCGCGGTCCCAAGACTCCACGTCGATGATCATCCAGCCGGCGATGAGGTCCTTGGTCTCGGCGAACGGCCCATCGGTCACCGGCGGGCGCCCCTCGCCGTCGTACCGCACGAACGCGCCCCCGGGCGCCAGTGCCTGGCTGGAGACGTACTCCCCCGTCTCCTCCAAGCGGGCGGCGAAGTCGCGCATGTACTGCACGTGCGCGTCGACCTCCTCCGGCGTCCACCGGTCCATCGGCGCGTGGTCGACAGCGGGGGCCGGGCCACCTCGGTAGTGCTTCAGCAGCAGGTACTTCATGGTAGATCTCGCTCTCCGGCACACGGCCCGTCGCCCTGGGACACGACAATTTTCCCAGCAGTTTCCACCGCCATCTGACCCGCGACCACGAAGCTGAGGCCTCACGCCGGCCGGCCGAAAACCGGGTGCGGAGTGCCGGTGCGATGGAGTGTGATCGGGGTCATGGCGATGGTGTCGGGTGAGCCGGGAGTCGGCGGGCTGAGCGAGGTTGTGGGCGTGCTGCGGGAGTGGCAGCTCGAAGGGGCGCCGACGCAACTGCATCCGGGGGACCTGGGCTGGTTCTGGCGGTTCGGCGCGGAGGCGACGGCCGCGGCGGTCCGTACGTGGAGCCGGGACGGCCGGATTCTCGCCATCGGGCTGCTGGACCAGCCCGACCTGTTGCGGCTGACGATCGCGCCGGACGCCCAGCGGGACGAGGAACTGGCGCAGCGGCTGGTCGAGGACATGACCGAGCCGGAGCGCGGCGTGCTGATCGAGGGGAAGGTGAACGTCGAAGCGCCCATGTCCGCGCTGGTCCAGGATCTGCTGTCCGAGAACGGCTGGAAGGCCGACGAGCCGTGGACACCGCTGCGCCGCGACCTCACGGAGCCGGTGAAGGATCCAGGGGTGCGGATCGAGGTGATCGGGCCGGAGCAGGCGCACGTGCGGTCCGCCGTACAGCGGGCATCCTTCGACGGGTCGACGTTCACGGACGAGCGCTGGCACGCGATGGCGGCCGGATCTCCGTACGCCGACGCCCGGTGCCTGGTCGCGTACGACGACCGGGGCAACGCGGTGGCGGCGGTGACGGTGTGGTCGGCCGGTCCGGGCAAGCCCGGGTTACTCGAGCCGATGGGCGTGCACCGGGAGCATCGCGGTCACGGCTACGGCAAGGCGGTCACCGTCGCCGCGGCGGCCGCGCTCCAGGAGCTGGGCTCGTCGAGCGCGATCGTCTGCACCCCGAGCTCCAATGTCGGCGCCGTCGCCACCTACCGGTCAGCCGGATTCCGGCAACTCCCCGAGATCCGGGACAAATACCGGGACGCCCAGCCACATGATCGGCCAGGAAGCCTACCTGGCAAGAACGCGGGTAGCCACAAAAGCTTATGAGCGACGTGGAGACCGGCACCATAACCACCAAAGTGCCCGCGCGCCTTGATCGGCTCCCCTGGTCCCGCTGGCACTGGATGATCGTCATAGGGCTCGGCACCGTCTGGATACTCGACGGGCTCGAGGTCACCATCGTGGGCAACCTCTCAGGGCAGCTCGCCAAGCCGGGCAGCGGCCTGGAGATCACTCAGGCGCAGGTCGCGGGCCTGGCCGCGGCGCTTTACGTCGCGGGCGCCTGCTCGGGTGCGCTGTTCTTCGGCTGGCTGACCGACAGGTTCGGCAGGAAGAAGCTCTTCCTCATCACGCTGGTCGTCTATCTGGCGGCGACCCTGATGACCGCGTTCTCCTTCCACGCGTGGTGGTTCTTCCTGTTCAGGTTCATGACGGGGTTCGGGATCGGCGGCGAGTACGCGGCCATCAACTCCGCCATCGACGAGCTCATCCCCAGCCACCACCGGGGGCGCATCGACATCATCATCAACGGCAGCTACTGGCTCGGCGCCGCCGGTGGCGCGTTGCTGACCGTGCCGCTGCTGAGCGGCCTGCCGGTGAACATCGGCTGGCGCGTCGCGTTCGGCCTGGGCGTGGTGCTGGGCCTGGCGATCCTGCTGGTACGGCGGCACGTACCGGAGAGCCCGCGCTGGCTGTTCATCCACGGCAAGGAGAAGGAGGCCGAGGAGATCGTCGGCGGCATCGAGCGGCAGATCGGCGCCGACCTGCCGGAGCCGAAGGAGTCGGTGACCGTGCACCAGCGCAAGTCCATCGGTTTCGTCCGGATCGCCCACACGATGGTGGCGCTCTATCCCCAACGTACGATCCTCGGCCTGTCGCTCTTCATCGGCCAGGCGTTCCTCTACAACGCGATCACCTTCGGGTACGCGCAGATCCTGGCCACCTTCTTCAAGATCGACACGAATGCCGGCTACTACTTCGCCGTCATCGCGGTCGGGAACTTCCTCGGCCCGCTCCTGCTCGGCCGCCTCTTCGACACCGTGGGCCGGATCCCGATGATCTCGGCCACGTACATCGGGTCCGGGCTGCTCCTGCTGGGCACGGCCTGGCTGTTCGACCAGGGCCTGCTGAACGCCGTGACGCTGACCGCGTGCTGGTCCGTGGTGCTCTTCGTGGCCTCGGCCGGGGCCAGTTCGGCGTACCTGACCGTCAGCGAGATCTTCCCCATGGAGACCAGGGCCCTGGCCATCGCGTTCTTCTTCGCGATCGGCACCGCCGCCGGTGGCATCGCCGGCCCGCTGGTCTTCGCCTCCCTTGTCGAGACCGGGGTGCCCGGGGACACGGCGCTCGCGTTCTCCATCGGCGGCATCGTGATGATCGTGGCGGGGCTGGTCGAGCTGCTGTTCGGGGTCAAGGCCGAGCGCAAGGGCCTGGAGGCCATCGCGACGCCGCTCAGCGCAGCGCCGACCTCGTGATCGATGTACGGCCGATCAGTCCGTCGAGGCGCTCGACGACGGGATGTTGTGGTTGATCCGGAAAAGCTGGTCCGGGTCGTACGTCGCCTTCAGCGCGGCCAGCCGCCGGTAGTCCGCCTCGGTGTAGGCCCGCCTGACCCGCTCGGGAGCCGAGTCGTGGTCGAACAGGAATCCCGGAAGCGCGGCGCCGGTGTCCCACCGCCGCAGCCGCTCCAGCGCCTCGTCGGCGGCTTTGCGCACCGCGTCGGCCTGCTCGGCCGGAGCCGGCATCCGCATCCACAGGTGGAAGGCCGCGCCCTGGGTGCTGACCGCGTGCGGGCGGCCGGGCGGCCGGTTCAGCGCCCCGCCCAGGTGACGTAGCTCGATGCCGGGGAACGGGCCCCCGGGCTTCGACGGATCGATGAACGAGACCAGCTCCTCCACGGCCTCGTCGTCCAGTTCGTGCAACAACGCGCTGCGCAGGTGCGCCATGACCGGGTTCTTGGGGTCCTGGTAGATCTCGGTGATCTGCGTGTACGGCCTGGCGTCGCAGGTGTCCTTCTCCGGGCCGAGCGCGCGCAACGGCTCCACCAGCCGCGCACCCTGCTCCTCGTCCCCCATGTAGACCACCCGGACCTGCACGAACGAACGGCCACGGAACTCCTCGGGCAACTGCGGCACGTCAGGGAAGCGCAGCAACGTCACAGAGGACGACATCTCCTCCGGCTGCTCCTTGGCCCAGGCCAGGTAGGAGCCGAGCACGTGGGCGGCGCGCCTGCGGTCCTCGACCGGGTAGTAGAGCTCGCCACCGTAGACGGTACGCAGCGGCAGCAGCTCGATCTCGGCCGCGACCACGACGCCGAAGTTGCTCTTGCCACCCCGTACCGCCCAGAACAGGTCGGGCTCCTGGGCCGGCGAGACGGTGCGGAGCAGGCCGTCGGCGGTGACGATGTCGAGCGAGCGGACGTAGTCGGCGGCGAAGCCGTACGTACGGCCGGCCAGCGGGAGCCCGCCGCCGGTCAGATAGCCCATCACCCCGACCTGGCCGGAGGAGCCGCACAGCGGTGCGAGGCCGTGCTCGGCCGCCGCGGTGAGCACCTCACCCCACCGCAGCCCGGCTCCGATCCTCGCGGTGCCGGCACGCGGGTCCACCGACAGCTCGCGCAGCTCCCCGGTGGCGATGAACACGGCCCCATCCGCGGGCACCGACTTACCGTGCCCCGTCGACTGCACCGCGACCGGGCGTCCCGCCTCCGCCGCGAACCGGACGGCGGCGGCCACGTCATCGGCGTCGGCGGCGATCACGACCACCGCGGGCCGGTGCTCGACCGTCAGCAACCAGCCGGAGCAGGCCTCCTCAAAGCCCTCGTCACCGGGGTAGAGCGTGCGCCCCCGGATCGACGCGTCCAGGCTCACCATTGCGAAATTCGTCGTCGGCATGTCAGTTATCCACCTTCCACGAGAATGTTGGTTAGACCAACGTTGGTGCGGCCAACAGTACACTTAATCGTGGGTAGGGCCAACAATTTGCTAGATTGTCCCCGTGGACACGCCAGAGGGGCCGCCGCCACAGCGGCTGCGTACGCTGCCGAGCAGGCTGACCAACCATGCGGCGCAGATCGCCAACCGGATCGTGGACCAGGCGCTCGGCCAAGCCGGCCTTCGGCGCTACCACTACGCCCTGCTCGCCGCGCTGGAGGAGTACGGCCCGGCCAGCCAGGCCGCCCTCGGCCGCCGTACCGGCATCGACCGCAGCGACATGGTGGCGACCGTCAACGACCTCGCCGAACGGCAACTCCTCGAGCGCGCACCCGACCCGGACGACCGCCGTCGCAACATCATCACCATCACCGCGGCAGGCCGGAGCCAACTCACCCACCTCGACCGGCTGCTCGCCGCCGCCCAGGACGAGTTCCTCTCCCCGCTCCCCCCGGCCGACCGGCAGAGCCTGATCGACCTGCTCACCCGCCTCGTCGAGCATCACGGCTGAGGCCTCTCCGGCCCCTGCGGCTCACGGCGGTTTCCCGCGCGGCAGGCAACGGCCCGCAGCGGCCCTTGTGCCCCTGCCCGTGTCCCCGACCGCCTCCACCTGCGTGGCAACGGCCCGGCAACACCCCCCGGATACCAAAGAACCAGCGACGTACCGGTCGGGTCAGTGAAACGGGGACATACCAATGCTCGGCTTCTACAGTTACGCGCAGGCGGATCCTGAGTTCTACGCGCCGCTGTCCTGGCTGCCGGACCCAGGGAGGCGTTTCGCCCCCAGGTCCGTCTCCGACGGCTGGACCTCCGCCACGCATGACGTGTGGACCAGGTGGACCCATCCCGACGTGGTCACGCCGGACCAGGGGTGGAAGGTGCACGTCTCCGCCCGCCTCGAACGCGCCGACCTCGTACTGGACGCGGTCGCCCGCGCCTGCCACGCGGAGCGGGTGGCCTTCAAGCACCTGTCGGCCGAGGTGTTCTTCCTGTTCATGCACCACAAGCACGGACCGAGGCCGCAGGCCGGCAAGTTCTGCGCCCTGTACCCCGACGAGCGGAGCGCCCTGCGCCTGATGGAACGGCTGGCCGGCGAACTCGCCGGGGAGGAGGGGCCCTACGTCCTGTCCGACCGCCGTTTCCGCGACTCGCGCACGGTGTACTACCGCTACGGCGCGTTCGAGGCGCGCGGCGGCCTGCGGGCGGACGGCGGCAGGGAGAGCCTGGTACGTGACGGCTACGGCCGCGACGTGACCGATTCCAGAGGCGTCTCCTTCACGCTGCCCCCAGGCATCGGCGACCCCTTCGCGAAGCCGGCCGGGCGGCCGCGCAACGGCCCGCCGGTGATCCACGGCTACGAGATCGTGCAGGTCCTCCAGCCCAGCAACGCCGGTGGCGCCTACGAGGCCAAGGACACCCGGACGGGCCGCACCGTGTTCATCAAGGAGGCACGCGCGCACAACGGCCTGTACTGGGATCGCAGCACGGCCGTCGAACGGCTGCGCCGGGAGCACCGCGTGCTCACCGAGTTGTACCAGGCCGCGCCGGACGCCTGCCCGCAGCCGCTCGACTACTTCCAGGAGTGGGAGCACGAGTTCCTGGTGACGGAGTTCGTCGCCGGAACACCGCTGCACACGTGGGCGGCGCTGCACTCGCCGCTGATCCAGGCCGGCAGGACATCGGCCGACTTCGACGCCTACTACGGCGAATGCGAGAGGGTGCTCGCCGAGCTGGACCAGGCGCTCGCCCGGCTCCACGGAGCCGGGTTCCGCTTCGGCGACCTCAACCCGCGCAACGTGATGGTGACCCCCGACGGCGTCAGGCTGGTCGACTTCGAGTCGTGCACCCACCGCGACGCCCCCCTCATCCCCATGGGAGCGGACGGCTACGCGCCACCGGCCGGCTTCCCCCTGTCCGGCCCGTTCGCCTGGGACGAGTACGGGCTCTCCGCCATCGCGCTGCTGCTGGTCATGCCGATGCACGCGGTGGTCCAGCGCAGCCCCGGCAACCTGCGCTGGCTGCGCCGGGACGTCGGCAAGCACGCCCCCGTCCCCGCCGCGTTGTGGCAACGTGCGACCCGCTTCCACGACGAGCGGGACACGGCGCGGACCGGCTCGCTGCCCGCTCCCGGAGAGCTCGACGAACGGCCACGGGAGAGTCTCGCCCGGTTCGCCGACGAGGTCCGGCTGGGGCTCATGGACATGATCGACGCCGAACAGCTCGACCGGAACTTCCCCACCGTGCCACGGGGATTCGAGACGAATCTGCTCTGCGTCGCCTACGGCCTGGCCGGCATCCTGCACGCCCTGCACGTCACGGGCTCCGCGATCCCTGCCGGGCTGCCCGAGCGCCTTCGCACCCGGGCGGCGGCCCACGCGGGCGACCTCCCGCCGGGCCTGCACACCGGGACGGCCGGCGTCGCCTGGGTCCTCGCCGACCTCGGCCTGCTCGACGAGGCCGGTGACGTGCTCGCGCACGCTGCCCGCCACCCGATCCTGGAGACGGCTACGACCCTCGGCGAGGGGCGGGCCGGCGTCGGCATGGCCGCCCTGCGCCTGCACCGCGGCACCGATCAGGCGCGCTTCCTGGACCTGGCGGCGACGGCGGGCGAGGCCATCGTGCGCGCCGGCGACCTGCGTCCCACTCTGGGGCCGGGCAACGCTCGCGGGCTGCTGCACGGCCGCGCGGGCATCGCCCTCTTCCTGCACCGGCTGAGCGCGGCGACCGGGAACGACCGTTACGCGCACGCCGGCAGACGCCTGCTGCACGAGGAGCTCGACCTGGCGATCGAACTACCGGACGGCGCGCTCTCCTTCAGCGACAGCGACCAGACCCATCGCGGCCTGCCCTACCTGTTCAGCGGCTCGGCGGGGGTCGCGCTCGCGTTGAGCCGGTACGCGGCGGGCCCGGACGACGTCGGCGACGCCCGGATCACGACGGCGCTGCCACGCGTCCTCAGCGACGTCCGCAAGAACTGCTGCGCCTTCCCCGGGCTGTACTGCGGCCTGGCGGGCCTGGCGTTCGCGCTGGCGGACCACGCGGAGCTCATGGACGATCCGCGCTCGGCGGACGCCGCGCTCGACGTCGCCACCGGCCTCGTCAAGTACGCCGTCGGCGGCCGACGGGGCGTGCGTTTCCTCGGCGAGGGCTCGCTGCGGTTCAGCGGGGAGCTCTGGAGCGGCGGGGCGGGCGTCCTGCTGGCCCTGCACCGGGTGCTGAACCGCCCGGCCGGCCATTTCCTGCTGCTGGACTGACCTGCCCCACTCTGAGCTTCCGGCCGGCGACCGCCGGCCGGAGAAGGTGTCGAGAGAAGGAAGGAGGTGTGTGACCCATGTCGGAAGTTCTGGCCCTTCAGGAGCTTGACGTCGAGCTTGCGGAGGATGCTCCCTGGAGCACGCTGAGCCTGTTCAACTGCAACAACACCAACTGATGCCGCCATCGAGGCGGATGAACGCGGGGCGTCCGATCTGACGCCCGCGCCGAACGCGAGCGGCCGGCACCGAGACCAGCGGATGCCGGCCGTCTTGCTTCCCGGTCCCGCGTTCCCAGCGTTCGCACCGGTCTGCCGCCCACACTCGCCGGCCGGCCTGAAACTTCGGAGAATGGCATGACACGAGATTTCCGGCTCTTCCAGGGCGGCCAGGTCGCCTCGGCTTTCGGCTCGGTGTTCACGGTGATCGCGGTCCCCCTGGTGGCGGTGCAATATCTTGGCGCCTCACCCGCGGAGACGGGTTTCCTGGTCGCTGCGGGCAGCCTTCCCCTACCGCTCCTCGGGTTGTTCATCAGCAGCCTGGTCGACCGGCTGCGCTCCCGGCGGCGGGTGCTCATCGCGTGCGACCTCACGGTCGCCGTGGCCCTCGGCCTGACCATCGTGTCGATGCTCACCGGCAGGCTCAGCATCTGGGCGCTGGGCGCGCTGGTGTTCGTGATCGGCACGGTCGGCGTGATGGTGGAGACCCTGTACCTGGTCTACCTCAAGACCATCGTGGGCACCGGCGACATCGTCAAGGCCAGGGCCCGGCTCAATCGCGGCGAGTACGTCGGCGGCACGCTCGGCAGGGCGCTGGCCGGCCCGGCGGCGGCGCTCGGCCCCGTCGTCCCCTTCCTGGTGGACACGGTCTCCCGCCTGATCAGCGCGGGCACCACCGCTCTGATCAGGACACCGGAGCGGCCGGCCCAGCAGGCGCGGCAGGAACGCTCCTTCGCCCACGAGCTCGGCGCCGGGTTCAGTGCACTGTGGGGGCAGCCCTTCCTGCGCGCGCTCGTCCCCTTCCTCGTGGGCCAGCAGCTCGTCATGGGGATGACCCTCGCGCTGATCGCGCCGTACGTGTTGAAGGTCCTGCACGTCCCGGCGCAGTGGTACGGCCTGCTGTTCGTGCTCCTCGGCGTCGCCGGGGTGACGGGGACGTTCCTCAGCGAGCTGCTCTCGCGGCGGCTGAACACCGAACGGCTCACGATGGTGGGCCTGATCGGCGGCGCGATCGGCACCGTGGCGCTTCCGCTGGCGGGCGGGCCCGTGCTCGTGGCCGCCATCACGGCGGGCCTGGGCATCGGGCTCCCGTACCTGTTCGGCGCGATCGCGAACGTCGGGCTGCTCGGCTTCGTCACGATCCGGATTCCCGAAGAGGTCCTGGGGCGGCTGTCGGTCAGCGTGCAACTGCTCACCGCGGCCGGCGCCTTCGCGGGGGCGCTCGTCGGCGGGGCTCTGGGGCAGCAGGCGGGGATCGTCCCCACCTTGTGGGTCGCCTGCGGGGTGTCGGCCGTCAGCATGCTGCTCCTGCTTCCGGTGTTGCGGGTCATGCGGGCGGGCGACGAGCGCACGCCGGACCACGCTCACGCGGCGGCGCCGGCCGGCGTGCCGGTCGCCGAGGGCGGCGACGCCGAAAGGCCCGCATGAGCGCGCGGGCCTACCCGCCGGCCCGCCGGGGCGAGGACTCCGACGTCGTGCACGGACGGGTGATCCCGGACCCGTACCGCTGGCTGGAGGGTGACGGCGCGGAGAGCCGGCGCTGGCTGCGGGCACAGCACGACCTGACCGAGGATTATCTCAGGTCGTGCAGGCCCCGGCCGTTCTTCGCCGACCGGCTCGACCGGCTGATGACACCCGGGACGGACTCCGCACCGGTCTGGCGCGGAGCTCGGGCGTACTTCCTCAGCCGCCGCCCCGGACAGGAACACGCCGCGCTGTACTGCAGGGACGACGGCGGCGAGCGCGTCGTGTTCGATCCGGCACGCCTCGGCGGGCCGGGAAGCGCCGGCGCCACGCTCGATTCCTGGTCTCTCTCCCCGACCGGCCGCCTGCTGGCCTGCCAGGTGTCGCGGGACGGCACCGAGCAGGGCGTGCTGCTCGTCGCCGACCTCGTCTCGGGCGAGATCGTCGACGGGCCGATCGGCGGCGTCCGGTACCCGACCGTCGCGTGGCTGCCCGACGAGTCCGCGTTCTTCTACGTCAGGCGCGGTCTCGACGAGTCTCCGGGGGCCGTACGGAGCGTGTGGCTGCATCGGGTGGGCCGCGACGCCCGGAAGGACACGCCGGTCTTCGGCCTGGAAGGCGACGCCAGGACGAGCCATCGGGTCGCGCTGTACCACGGGCGCTGGCTCGTGGTGTCCGCCAGGGTCGGCACGGCCCCGTGGAACACGCTGCACCTCGCGGACCTGACCGTCTCACCGCCCGACGAACCGCGGTTCCTGCCGATCCCGCTCGCCCCGGGGGCGCTCGGCTTCGCGCGGGTGAGCCGATCCGGCGAGATCTACCTGCACACCACCGGCGCGGCACCGCGGGGCCGCGTCCGCGCCATGGCCGCCCGCAACCTGGGAACGACGGCCACGAAGTGGGACGGCCGGTCATGGAGGGACGTGGTGCCGGAGGACCCTGCCGCGGCGATCTCCGGATTCTCCCTGCTGGAGGACGACGGGACGGACGCGCCCCGGCTGTTCGTGGTGCGCACGCGCGACGCGGCGTCGGAGGTCACGGTCTGGGACGGCCGGTCCGGCCGGTGCCTGGACCGCGTCGCGCTGCCGGGAGCCGGGACGGTGCGCGAGGTCTCCGTACGGCCCGGCGCACCCGCCACCGCCTGGTTCACCTACACCGACCACACGACGGCGCCCACCGTCCTGCGGTACGCCGGACCGGCGGCGCGAACCGGCGCCGACCGGCGTACGACGTCCCAGGCGACGATCACCACGCGGCGGGAAAGCTATGTCTCGGCGGACGGCACCGAGGTCCGGATCTTCGTGATGGCGCCGGCGAGCTGCGCGTCCGGGCCGGATCGTGTCCGGCCGGCGCTGCTCACCGCCTACGGCGGCTTCGGCGCGGCCGTGACGCCGTCCTTCGAGCCGAGCGCCCTGGCCTGGGTGGAGGCAGGCGGTGTGTTCGCCGTCGCGTGCGTGCGGGGCGGGGGCGAGCAGGGAGCGGCCTGGCACCGTGCCGGCATGCGGGGGCACAGGCAGAACGCCTTCGACGACTTCCACGCGGCAGCCGAGTGGCTGATCGGCGAGGGCTGGACGAGCGGTGACCGGCTCGGCGTGATCGGGGCCAGCAACGCCGGCCTGCTGGCGGCGGTCGCCGTGACCCAGCGCCGTGAGCTGTACCGCGCCGCCGTCTGCATCGCGCCGCTGGCCGACATGGCGCGTTACGAGCGCTTCGGGATGGGACCGGCCTGGCGCTTCGAGTACGGCAGCGTGGACGTGCCCGCCGAGCTCGACTGGCTGATGGCGTACTCGCCCTACCATCACGTCGTCCCGGGCGAGACGTACCCGTCGTGCATGTTCGTGGTGTTCGAGCACGACACGCGGGTCGATCACATGCACGCGCGCAAGATGGCCGCCGCCCTGCAGCACGCCGCCACCGGACCGGGCACGGTCCTCTTCCACGTCGCCGGCGGCCTCGGCCACCAACCCCGGTCCCGCGGCAAGGGGGTGGCCGTGGGCGCCGACGCGCTCGCCTTCCTCGCCGTGGAGACCGGCCTCATGCGCAGTCGGTGATCGCCACCGGCGGGCCTGACGACAGGCGGAGCAGCATCCGGGGGTCGGTGACGCCTCGCAGCACGCCCGCCTCGACGTGTCGCAGCCCTTCCCCTGGCTCGATGCCGAGCTCGTCGATCAGGGTGCGGCGAGCCCGGTGATAGGCGCCGAGCGCGTCCCCGGGGCGGCCGGCCGTGCGCAAGGCCACGATGAGCAGCTCCCACAGCCGCTCACGCAGCGGATGCTCGCCCACCAGCCGCTCCAGACGGCCGACCGCCGTGTCCGTGACGCCCGCCGCCAGGCTCGCGGCGAACTCCCCCTCGTACGCCTGGAGCCGAAGCCCCTCCAGATAGCCGATCTCGGCCAGGGCCCAACCGTGCACCTGGCAGTCCGACACGACGTTCCCGCGCCACAGCGCCAGCCCCGCGCGCAGACTCCGCGACGCTTCGGCGAACCGCCCCTGCGCCGAGAACCGCAACCCCGTCGTCACCGACTCCTCGAACCGCTCCCCATCGACGTCCACCGCGTCCGCGCGCAGCAGGTAGCCGGGGGCCTGCCGCCGGATGGGCCGCTCGCCGCGGTGCCGGGACAGGTCCGCGCCCAGCTTGGCGATGTGAGCGTGCAGCGTGCGTAAGGCCGTGGGCGGAGCATTCTCGCCCCATAAACCGTCCACCAGCTGTTCGGCGGTCACGACCCTGCCCGGGCTGAACGCCAGCAGCGCCAGCAGGCTCCTGCGCCGCGGGGGCAGCACGAGGGGGCAACCCCCACGCCGGACGTCGAGCGGGCCGAGCATCTTGATCGTCGAAGGGCCGGCCTGGTGACCACCAGGCTGGTCGAACGGACGGTACAACACCATGGACACCCTCCGATGACTGGTTCCGATGAGCGCGTCAGGCGGCGGCGAACACCGCGGACAGCGGTCACACCGGGGATCGCCGGGAGCCACCCCCGGTCCACCGACCTGACTCCCTACAGGTCCGGCGTTCCATCGCGTTCCTCCGCGTTCCTCGGCGTTCCTCCGCGTCACACCCGGTCGGCACTCCGCATCCGGCCTTGATCGGTACCGCCAGGACGACTACCCTGATCGCGGTTCTGCCGGAAGGCGGGGGCCGAGCTGCTCGACCACACCGCCATGGAGTTTGGGACTGACTGACTGACGATGGGCGCGGAAGAGGATTTCAAGCAGGTCGGCGCCGAGCTGGCCGACCTGGGTGTACGGATCTCCAGGATGATGGGGAGTCCCGCGCTCAAAGATCAGGCGGGGAAGGTGTTCGCGAGCCTGCAGCGCGACGGCGCGATGGTGTTCCGGCTGGTCAGGGACACCCCCGAGCACGCGGCCGCGCTCCAGTTGGCCGGCGCATCCCTGTTCGACCCCTCGGGGCAGGGCAGGGCCATGAAGGACTGGGTCGTCGTGCCCCACTCCTCGGCCGAGACGTGGACGGATCTGGCCGAGGCCGCCCTCAGCCGCCCACGCTGATCAATGGGCCTGTATAACTCCGCTTCTGCCAACATTTCGGGCCCGTAGCAAGCACAGCTGACCGGCGCCTTTGAGATCCTGCTCGGCCGTCCGCTGGCGAGTTCCGACGCCGTCTATGCGACGTTCTTCGGCGGCAACCGCATCAACGAGCTCGGCTTCGCGCAGGACACCGCCTGGATGAACCCGGACGCCCTCAGCGGCGCCGAGCCGGTCGTCTGGGACTGTCCGATCTTCGACCTGGAGGAGCCGCTGCTGGAGTTCGACGCGAGCCGGTCGGTCTTCGAGTCCGACTGGACCGTCTGCTACCCGCGGCTGGTCTCGGACGGCACACTCTTCGACGCGATGCGGGTCGCCACCGCGCTCGGCACGGGCCCCGAAAGCATCCTTCCCCTTGAGGCGGAGGCGGCCGAGGAGTGGCTGATTCTGTAGGTGAGTGTGGGCGCCACATCTCGGCGAGTTTTGACTCCACCTGAAGATCCAACCGGCCAAAAATGTAGATGAGTTTTGACGCCACCTCGGGACGCGGAGGGGGTCCAGGCCTATATCGAAGTCGGCGGCGAGGTGGGCCGCTGCGGTCTCTCGGCCGCGTGCGGCCTTGGCTCGCCACCCTGCTCGCCACGCCCCACCCCGAGTGGTGGCCGGCTGGGGCGCGTGCCTGGTCGGATCGACGTTTGACGGGTTTCTGGGCAGGGTTTGGACCGGTAGGCTTTTGCGCGCTACAACTCCGCGTTCGACGGCTGGTCAGCCGACGATCTGTCATGTTCCCGGGGGGGTCGGCGTGGCCTTGCCAGTCCATCCGGTCCAGCCTGACGACGAGGGGCGGCCGGTCGGTGGCGTTGGTTTGCGCCTGAAGGTCCTCGGCCCGTTACGGGTGTGGCGGGACGGTGTCGAGCTGGATACCGGTCCCCGGCAGCAGGCGTATCTGCTGGCCTTGCTGCTGGCTCGAGTGGGCAGGCCGATCAGCGCGAGCGAGTTGATCGATCTGATCTGGGGCGACGACGTCCCCAGCAGCGCGCTCAACATCATCCAGAAGTACGTCGGCGCGTTGCGGCGGCTCCTCGAACCCGCGATCCCCTCCCGTAGAACCGGCTCATACCTGCACCGCCGCGGCAACACCTACCTGTTCACGGCGCCTTCCGGCATGTTGGACCTGGTCGCCTTCCGGGAGCTCGTCGAGACCGCGAAAGAGGCCCTCGCAGAGCATCGTCACGAAACGGCGCTTGACCGCTACGTCGAAGCGCTCGGGCTGTGGCAGGGCCGTGCGGGCGACGGATTCACGCATGGGCCAACCGCGTTGCCGATCTTCGCGGCCCTCGACGACGAGTTCCACGCCGCGTGCGCTGCGGCGGCCGAACTGGCGATGTCGCTGCGCCGGCCGGTGTCTGTGCTGCCGGCGTTGCGGCTGGCCGCATCGATGGCGCCGTTCCATGAACCGGTGCAGGCCAGCCTTATCGCCATCCTCGGGGCCGCGGGACGCCGTGCGGAGGCACTGTCGGCGTTCCGCACGGTCAGCGACTGCTTTGCCGACGAACTCGGTGTCGAGCCCGGCCCGGCGCTGCAGGCCGCATATCTGCAGGTACTGGCGCAGCCTCCGACGTCGCCGGTCGTGACGGGTGCGGACGTCGGGGGTGACGGCGCGTCGGCGCGAGCGGCGGCCGGGCTGGTCGGCCGGGCCGAGGAGCTCGCCATCCTGCGGCAAGCCGTCGAGATGGCACTCACCGGCCACTCGGCGCTCGCCATCGTCGAAGGCGAACCGGGCGTGGGCAAGACCCGTCTGCTGCAGGAAATCGCCGCCGAGGCGAGCCGGCTCGGCCCGTTCGTGGTCTGGGGTTCCTGCCTGGAAGGTGATGGAACACCGCCGATGTGGCCGTGGGAGCAGGCGCTCCGTCCGATCCTCGACAGCCTGCCGGCGCCGTTGCGGGAGAAATGGCTCGCCAGTGATCTCGGCGGCCTCCTCGAACCGCTAAACGACAGCGCGGCCGCGCCAACGGTTCCTGACAGCGGCGCCCAGTTCCGCCTGCTCGAACAGGTCGCCACCGTAGTCGGGCAGGCCTCGGCGCAACGGCCCACGCTGCTGATCCTCGATGATCTCCAATGGGCTGACACCGCCTCGCTCCAGCTGTTCGGCCATCTCGCGGCCCGGCTACCCGCCGGCACGGTGATCATCGGCGCGCTCCGTGATCGCGTACCCGTACCCGGCTCTGACTTGTCGCGGGTCCTGGCCGCGGCCAGTCGGCTGCCGGATCACCGCAGGATCCGGCTCGGCCCGCTCGGCTTGACCGAGGTGACCGAGCTCATCCGCCGCGAAATCGGCCAGGACCCGGGCGCTGATGTCGCCCGCGGCATCCATACCCGTACGGCCGGCAATCCGTTCTTCGTTCGGGAGCTGTCCCGGCTCCTGAGCGATGACGGCTCGCTGAGCGACGGCGAGGCAGCAGTGCCAGCTGGGGTACCGGCCACCGTACGAGACGTCATCCGCGACCGAATGGACGGTCTCGACGACAGCGCTCGCGACCTGCTGCATGTCGCCGCGCTCATCGGCCGCGACGTGGATCTCGCCCTGCTCGCCGCCGCAGGCGGCGTCGACGTCGCGGACTGCCTCGAACGCCTCGAACCGCTGCAGGCGCTCGGTCTGCTGGAAACCAAGCCGGAAAGCCCGCACTCGCTACGGTTCGCGCACGACCTGGTCCGCGAGTCGGTCACCGAGACCACGACGCGGCAGCAGACCATTCACCTGCATCTGCTGGTCGCCGACGCCCTCGAACGCACCCATGCGGACGACGAGTCTGTCGCCGAACGCCTCGCCTACCACCTCTGGGCCGCCGGCCCGCTCGCCGACCCGGCTCGCACCGCGCAGGCACTGGCCCGTGCTGGGCGCCGTGCGGCGACCAAGCTCGCGTTCGCGGACGCCGCTCGGCACCTGGAATCGGCCGCCCAGATCGCGCGCACGGCCGGCCTGCGGGACCTGGAGCTGTCGGTGCTGTCACTGCTCACCCTTGTTGCCAGCAGGCACGGGGGATACGGCGGTTCGGCGTTCGACCTGCTGGAGCGGGCCGAGTACCTGGCCCGCATGCTCGGCCGTGAGAGGGAGGCCGTCCACTTTCTGTTCGTTCGGCTCGTCGGGGCCTACACCTCGATCGAGAAGGACCGTGGGAGGTGGGCTCACCGAGTGTACGAGCGAGGACAGGCGTCCGCCGACCCGACCATCCAGGCGTACGGTCGGGATGCCTGGGGCCTGTACCAGTGGGACATCGGCAATATCGGCGAGGCTTACCGCTTCTTCAGCGCGCAAGGCCACACCAGCCGGCACCATGGTGCCGGCGACCTCGGACCATGGAGGGTGCCGAATGAACGGATCGGTTGGCTGGCCGTGATCACCGCGCTGCACGGCGATGTCGAGACGGCACGGTCCGCGATCGACAAGGCGTACCTAGCCGACGAAGACCTGTTTGCGATGTCGGTCTGGGCCTACTACCACACCATGGCGGCCTCGATGGCCGG
Source organism: Nonomuraea sp. NPDC004186 (assembly GCF_053603495.1). NCBI lineage: Bacteria > Bacillati > Actinomycetota > Actinomycetes > Streptosporangiales > Streptosporangiaceae > Nonomuraea > Nonomuraea sp. NPDC004186. Next base: position 184,420 of record NZ_JBSGFQ010000009.1, read on the forward strand.
TGACGCGCGATGGGTGATGTGGGCGGCCGAGCGGTGGATCGCGGCCGGCGCCGACCGCTCCGGCGTCGCGCACGAGCACTACATCTGGCTGGACTGGCACTGGGCCTGTGCACTCACCGGCGACGACCCGGTCGGCAAGGCGGCAGAGGCCGAACAACTCCTGGCCGCGACCCTCCTCGACCCGCCGCGATGGGGCATCGCCTACCACTACGGACTGATCGCCGAGATGTGGCTGGCCGCCGACATGCCCGACGCGGCCGCAACCGCCCTCGACCGAGCCGACCAGGCCCTCACGACCTACGGCCAACGTTTCGCCGAAGGGTTCCTGCTGTTGCTGCGCGCGCGCCTGCTGCACGCCCGCGGCGAACCCGTCGACGTCGTGCGAGCCGCCGCCGAAGCAGCCCGCGCCCGATCGGACGAACGCGGGGCCTACCTCTTCGCGCGCCGCTCCGAGCGATTCCTGGCCGAAATCGACCAGGAATCGCCGAACATTTGATCGCGCGCTGGACGGTGGGCTGAGCCTCTGATGTTCGGGCGTGTCGAGATCGACAATGAGCGAGGTCTCCGGTAGGTGGTTGACCAAGAAAAACCGGAGACCACCGGAGACATCGTGACCACCATGGCGGTGACGAGGCGGCACGACCTGACCGACGCACAGCGACACCGAGGGCAATGAGTTCTGCGTCCTCGCCCCATCCTGCCACGGAGCCTTGACGACACTTTGACACGCCATGTGCCATGGCCTCGGGCGGGTTGGGCTGCGGCGTCTCGGTCGCGGTGAGAGCTTGCGTGCAGAGGGCGAGATCAACTGGCTGATGTCGGTCGACTCCACCTCCGCGACCAGTCCGAACACCTCGCCCAGGCCTCCGAGAGGCTGCCCCTCGACCTGCACGCGGATGAGCTCGCCTCGCCCACCCAGCAAACCGGCTGGAGACTTGGGCCGATCGCCGGCTGCACCACCCCCGTTCTGCCCCTGCTCGCCCAGGCCCGCGCCGTCCTGGCCGCGGCCGTCGCCGCCGACCGAGCGGCCGGAGCCACCTGGGAGGAGATCGCCGCCATCCTGGATGTCAGCTCTGACACCGCCGCCCGCCGCTACCGCACCTGACAGCGGGCCGACCACACGGCTCAGTCGAAAAGAAACGAGTCGCCAGGAGCGATTTCGGGCTGAGACCCAGTCCGCGGCCAGCAGCCCACGCGCGAGAGAGAAACGCCACTTGCATGGGTTACCGGAAGGTGAGCAGAATCAAAATCGCTACGTGCCGAAATCGATGGTTAACTCTTCGCATATAGCACAAGCGATCCGTAAGAGCTCGTCGGGAATGGCGGCTCGCCGTAACCATAGGGGGTCCAGGTCGTCACGTTGCATACTGCGGGCGTCCGGTGGGCCGGTAGACCTGGAGCGTTATGCCCTTCGGGAAAGCGCGCGAGTCGACCAGGTCGAGCGCGACGTCCGGGCCGGAGTCGGGGAACAGCCGCGTGCCCTGCCCGACGACCACCGGGACGATGAGCAGATTCATCTCATCGACAAGGTCGTTCTCCAGCAGCCAGCGGACCAGTCTGCCGCTGCCGTGCACCTGCAGCTCACCCCCCGGCTTGTCCTTCAGCTCTGCGATGGCGGCCGCGACGTCTCCGGACAGGACGGTCGTGTCCGCCCATCGCGGTTCGGTGAGCGTGGTCGATGCCACATATTTGGGCCGCGTGTTCAAGGCATCCGCGATGGGGCCGCTGCCCAGATCCATCGTCCCCCAGTAGCCGGCAAAAAACTCATACGTCCACCGGCCGAACAGGAACGCGTCGGCACGCTGGTAGATCTGGTTGACGAGCGTTCCGGCCTGGTCGTCAAAGTGCCCCATAGCCCACCCGTCGCGCTTGAATCCGGCCATGCGCTCCTCCTTCGACGGGCCGTTTCCCTGCATCACCCCGTCGACGGAGACTTGCGTGGTGGTCGTCAGTTTCATGATCGTGGGTCTCTTTTCGCTGGTCTGGTCGACGGCCGGTTCGACCGGCCCACCGAACTGATTTCACGGCTTGTAACGCTGGTAGCGCTCTCGGCTACCGGACATCAGGCGACTTCGTGACCTGGACCGGCTGTTCGACTCGCCTCGACCGCGTTGCGCTTCAGGTCCTCCCACACGCTGCCGCCTGGCACGGCTTCAACCTCGCCGCCCCCGGGGTGCGGTGGGAGGTAGAGATAGTCGACCCTGCCGCCTCCTGGTCACGTCCGCCGTCGACCGTTATCTCGACCGGACCGGGCGTCAGGACCGGCGACGAAGCCGTCTAGGAGAACCGAGTCAGCCGCGATGATTTAGTTCATGACCTTCACCTTGTGCTACGAGTTCGCTGGCGAACAGATGCATATGTCACCCGGCGAACAGTGAATTCCGCCAGTGGTGTCCTGGATCGAGTGGACACCGACTGCGGATTCCTATGCCTCTGGTGAAGGGGCGCCGGGATCAGCGGCGCACTTCGCCGCGCCCGCTTGGCGCCGTAACCCGAAAAAGCAGTGGCCGCGCGGGCTCGGGGCCACATACGTTCGCCGCCATGATTGACGCAAATTTCGGGCATCCGCGCCTCGCCGCCATCTACGACCCACTCGATCCGGACCGCAGCGATCTCGACGCGTATCTCGCGATGGCGGAGGAGTTCGGCGCGCGGTCCGTGCTGGACATCGGGTGCGGTACGGGCGTGTTCGCGCTGTTGCTGGCCGAGCGCGGGATTACGGTCACCGGGATCGATCCCGCGCGGGCGTCCGTCGACGTCGCGCGGGGCAAGCCGGGCGCGGAGCGGGTGCGCTGGCTCGACGGCGACGCGGGGGACCTGCCGCCCATGCAGATCGACCTGGTGACGATGACCGGGAACGTCGCCCAGGCGATCGCCGATCCGCAGGCATGGCGTACGACGCTGCGCGGCGCGTACGAGGCGCTGCGGCCCGGCGGGCGGCTTGTCTTCGAGACGCGCGATCCGGCGCAGCGCGTGTGGGAGGAGTGGGCGGAGTGGACCCGCGAGACCACGTACCGCATGACGGACATCCCGGGCGTCGGGCACGTCGAGACCTGGGCCGAGCTGACGGACGTGAGCCTGCCGCTGGTGAGTTTCCGGGGTACGCACGTGTTCGCTGCGGACGGGGACGTACTGACCTCGGAATCGACACTTCGCTTCCGCGAACGTGCGGAGATCGAGCGGGATTTGCACGAGCACGGCTTCGTCGTCGAGGACGTACGCGACGCACCCGACCGACCGGGCAGGGAGTTCGTGTTCGTGGCGCGGCGCGATACCGCGGAGCCCGTCCCTCCCGGAATGCTCTAGGGAGCGGCGAGATCAACTCGCTTGCCAGCTGAAGCGCCAAGTCACACTGACGGCTGGTCGTTCGCTGCGGTCACCGGAGGGAAGCGGGCTGACCGCCGAACGCCAGGAGTTTCGCGAAGGGTTACGGCTCCAGGCCGCGGAGCGGTTCGCTCGGGGTGAGGCGAGTGTGCTGATCGCCAAGGACCTGCGGTCAGCGTCCGGTCGATGCAGCGGTGGCGGCGGACATGGAACGAGGGCGGTCCGCGGTCGCAGGGGCCGGCGTCGCTGCCGAGGCTCAGCCAGAAGCAGTTCACGCAGCTGGAGGCGGACCTGGCCACGGGCCCGGCTGGGAGGACCAACGATGGACGCTCGCCCGGATCAGGACGTTGATCAGCCGGTCTGGTCTACACGATAGTTCGGCTCGCCTAGATCAACCTCAGATAGCCTGACCACGCTAGATCAACTTTACCCATCCGAACGGGACAAACCCGTTGCCGTCAATGTCTGAAGGTGACACCGATGTTGAACTACGGCCTTGATATGTCCGGCATTGAGCTCGACGTTGCTCTGCCCGACTTGGTGGCTGAAGGGGATGAGCTCGACGCCCTGGTATCAGCGCAGGCCGACTGGTCGACGCCTACTCCGGCAGCGGGGTGGACGATCGCCCACCAGATCGCTCATCTTGCTTCAGCTGATGCGAACGTTCTCATCGCTATTCGGACCCCGGAGGCGTTCGACGCTGTGCTGAAGCAGGCGGAGGCCGCGGGCAGCCAATACGCTGATCTCGACGCCGCCGCGGGAGCGGCCAAACCGCGATCGGCGCTGCTGGAGCAATGGCGCGCCGGTCGAACCGAGGTGGCGGCGGCGCTACGTGACGTTCCGCTGGACCATGGGTTTCCGTGGTACGGCTCGCAGTTGACCACAGCGCTCATGGTGCCGCTTCGACTGATGGAAACGTGGGCTCACGGGCAGGACGTTTTCGATGCGCTGGGTGTTTCACACCGTCCGACGGGTCGGCTCCGGCATGTGGCCTCGTTGGGAGTGGTGGGGCGAGAGCTGTCGTTCTACGCTGCCCAATTGCCTGTTCCGGCAGAGCCGTTCCGTGTCGAGCTGACCGGTCCCGACGGCCAAAGCTGGGCATGGGGCCCGGAAGATGCCGCGCAACGGGTTCAGGGCAGTGCCCTCGACTTCTGCCTTCGAGTCACCCACCGCAGGTCCCGAGCCCAGACCGACCTCACGGCGGTCGGCGATGATGCGCAGACGTGGCTTGACATCGCTCGCGTTTTCCTCTGACGCCGGGCGCGGCCCCGGCCGGTGCCGCCCCGTCGTAGACCGGGCGGCGGCACTGCGTGGTGCGCATCTCGCACGACGCCGAGACGACCTGCCACGCCGGCTTTCGCAAGGCGATCGCGGGCGCATCACCGACGCCCCTGACGACGCCTCCAGACCGCCGCGCTCGAACAGCTCCGTGACTGCCAGCGAGCGCACCGGCATCGGCCTCATCCTGAATTGCCTCTGTGGCTCCCCATGCACAGGGACGTACCTGTGCCAGGGCGGTGCTAGGTTGCGGTGGCATGGCGACATCCTCCCGGCAGAAGCCGCCGTCCCTTTATGTGATCGATGAGGACTTCGTTCCGCCCGATCGGGGTGACGAGCAGGAAGGGCCTGAGTATGCGGTTCCCGCTGGTGATCCGGACGAGGCCGTACGGCTCTTCCACCACTACCGGCGGCTGATGGCGCAGATCCTCGGATACGAGGAGGAACTCCCCGAGCCCGCGAGCGAGGAGGACCTCGCCGCGGTGGAGGAGAAGCTCGGCGTTGTCCTGCCTCCAGACCTCCGCGCGCTGTACGGCATCGCCGACGGCGACGGTGACCTCGTCAACCCGCTGTTCGACCGGCACGAGTGGCTCCCTCTTTCCGAGATCGGCGAACAGGATGACGAGTGGCTCGACATCGCGCAGGAATGGCAGTACGAACCCTGGCGCCGGACAGTGTTCGATACCGAACCCCCGAATACCGTCCGCAGGTCGCCGCTGCGTCCGGGCTGGATCCGGTTCGCGTTCGACACCGGCGGCAACTGGCTCGCCGTGGACCTGGATCCCGGGCCGAACGGTCGTCCAGGACAGGTCATCAAGGTCGGAGTCGACTACACGAACGAGCCGACGTACGTCACCGACTCGGTGACCACGTTCCTGCGCCGTCTGGTGGAAGCGCTGGAACGCGGTGACTACCGCCATCACGACAGGAGCCTGTGGATCGACGCGGACCTGCCGGATCTGCCCGGCGAACACTCCACGTACAGCGACAGGCGGCCCTCCCTCGCGCAGGCCATGCAGGCCGGTCCACATGTGCAGGAGGTCCGGGTGGTCGACGTGGAGGATTGCGCGTTCCTCGCCGCGGTGCCCGACGTGTGTTCGCTGGCGCTGTCGAGCAGGGGTTCGCCCGACCTGACCCCACTTGGTGGCCGTCCGGTGGAGTATCTGGAGCTCGATGTGAAGTCGCCCGACCTGACGGCGCCGGCCCGAAACCGGGAGCTGCGTTCGCTGTCGGTCACCTGCGCGCGGCCCGTCGAACTGGCTCCGCTCCGTACGGTGCCGAACCTGTGGGCGCTGGACATCGCGGCGGCATCCGTCGCCGACATCGCCACGGTGACCGAGCTGAAGGGACTGCGGTACCTGGAGGTGACCCAGGACCAATGGCGGGAGCTGTCGGAACTCGATGCCCTGCCGCCGCTGGCCGTCGTCGGTATCCACCCCCGCCGCCCCGAACGCGAGTGGCCGCTCTCAACAGACTGGGTCACCGTTCATGACGAGCCGCCTACGCCGACAGCCTGATCGGTGCCTGGGTGAGGGGCTCTCCCAGGGCCGCTGAGCAGGTGAGAGCGTCGTTGTTGCAGCGGGTCGGCCCGTGGTCGGCGACGGCGGCGTAGGTGTCCACGAGCTCCTTGATGGCGGCGGCGACGTCCGCCGTCAAGGAGCAACGGGCCATGATGGCCGTGCGCGGTCATAGCCGGGGGAATCCTCGGCCGTCCACGCGGCTGGTCCGGCTAGGTGGTGCGCACCTCCACCTCGTCGGTGAAGGACCAGGCGCTGCCGGCCGGCTCGACGGTGATCCGGACGTAGCGGGCGGTGGTGTTCAGCCCGAGGAGACGGTACGTGCGGGCCTGGTCGGCGTCCCCGGCCGCGGGGGCGGCCACGGAACCGGCCGCCGTGTATGACGATCCGTTGGCCGACACCTCGTAGGTCACCTTCTTCGGCAAGAAGATGTAGACACTCTTGGTCTGCAGCCAGTCGCTGCGCAGCTCCTTGATCGTCTTCTGCGCGCCGAGGTCCACGGTGATCGAGTAGGTGGCGCCGGTGTTGCGGCCCTGCCAGGCGGCGTCGCCGTACGACGCCGTGCCGTACGCGCCGTCGGTCAGCTCGCCGCCGCCGTCGGGATAGGACGGGGAGGCGGCGAGCGACACCGTGTACGGCCGGCCCGCCGCGAGGTTGACCGGGTTGCTCGGCGCGGCCGGGGTCGTGGCGGAGGCCGAGCCGCTCGCGGCCGACTGGTTGCCGGCCGCGTCGAAGGCCCGCAGCGTGTAGGTGTAGGCCGTGGACGGGTCGAGCCCCGCGTCGGTGAAGGTGGTGGCCGTGCCGTACAACGTCTTGACCGGCGTGCCGTTCCTGGTGATCCGGTATCCGGCGATGCCCACGGCATCGGTCGCGGCGCTCCACGAGAGCGTGACGGTCAGCGGATCGGTGGCGGTGGCGGTCAGCCCGGAGGGCGCGGTCGCGGCGACGGTTCGCGCGGTCCGCGAGTCCGTCGTCCCGGTCGCGCTGGCGGACGTCCGTCACACCAACGGCGGCGACCCGGACCTGATCGCGGCGCTGCAGGCGGAAGGCCTCGTGGACGGCCTGGTGGCCTACGGCGGCTGGAACACCGCGGGCAACACGATCGGCTCGGTGGTCGCCGCGGCCGTGGCGACCGTCGTCGGGGACAGGGAGCACACCCTCGACCGCACGGCCGCCCGCCGCCTCCTGCTGCACCGCCTCACCGAGGACTACGGCTACCAGGCCGTCGTCCGCGCCACCGGCCCCGACGCCGCCGCGGCCCGCGAGCGGCTCCAGCCGATCCTGCACGGGTTCGACCCGGACTGGACGATCGAAGACGTCACGTTCCCCTGGAACCGATCCTTCGAGATCGACTTCACGCTGGTACGGCGGGGCGCCCCGCACGATCGCTGAGAGTGTGAAGCCGTGCCCTCCTCAACCGGCTCATTTCAGAGATCCCCTCAGAGATCGCTGACGATCAAGTAAGCTCACCCGAATTCGGGGGCTTGATCAGTCGAATTCGTCGTGCCTGTTGGAGGACGATGGTGAACGGGGAAACGAACATGAGCCCGGAGGTGCGGCGGCTCGGATCGCCTGGCCTGGTCAGACAGTCGGACGTGCGGGCCGCGCTGACCATGCTGGCCGCAGGTCCGGCCGGGCTCGTGATCAACGGGGGCGCGGGGGCGGGCAAGAGCGCCCTGGCTCGCCAGGTGCTCGGGCGGCTTCAGGCCGATGGCTGGGGAGCGGCCGCCGTGGTGGGCAGATGGGCTCCGCAAACGCTGTTCCGAGGTGTCACAGAGGCCTTCTTAGGTTGGGGCGAGGAGCTCTCCGCGGAACAAGCGCGCATCATAGGGACCCTCGGCCTGGCTCCGTCGGACGACGCCATGTTGGACACGACCTGCCAACTCCTGAAGAGCTTCCCCCTTGTCCTGCTCTTCGACGACCTGGGCCAGAACCTCGGTGACACGGGCTACCTGGATCCCGGCTTCGGCGAGGTCTTCGACCGACTGTGCCAGGCCGCCGACCGGGGCCGGGTGCTGGTGACCAGCCGGACGCCGCTACCGCCGTCGACCGCGGGCGACCGGCTCGGTGTCCTGCGGCTCGACCCCTTGGACCTCACCGCGGGAACCGAGCTGGCAGCCGGACTGCCCTTCCTGGCCACAGTGGATCCGGCCACCCGCGAGCGAGTGGTCCGCACGACCGCGGCGCATCCACGGTCCCTGCAACTGGTCGACGCCTGGCTGTCCGCGAACCCCGAGAGTGCGGGGGCGCGGCTCGCGGCCGTGATTCAGGGGACCGCACCGCTCGACCTCATCATGGCCGAGCTGACAGGGCAACAGCGAGAGACCCTGCTCCAGGCCGCGATCTCCACCTTCCCCGTCACCGCGTACGACCTGGCCGTCGCCTGCGACACCAGCAAGCCCGACCGGAGGGAGCGCCCGAAGCCCAAGCGGGCGGCGCTCAACAGCGTGCAGGCCACCGCGGCCCGGCTCGCCGAGCTCGGGCTGCTCAACGTGTGGGAGGGGTGGGACGGGGACACCGTCTACTTCGCCGACCGCTGGATCGCGGAGATGCTGGCGCAGCACCAGGGCCCGGCGATCGCCGACCGTCACGAACGCGCCATGAACATGCACTACAGCCGGACACACGGCGACGGCACGTTCGACGACTACGTCGGGGTCTGCCGGCACCTGGTGGCGGTCGACGGGATGGGTGACCTGACACACTTCGTCCTCGCCGTCATCGAGAGCCTGGAGCCAGACTTCGAGTACGCGGGGATGGCGCTCCTGGGAGAGATCGCGCCGTACGTGTCGGCGGCCAACGGCCACCACCGTCCCATCCGTGACAACCTGGTCGCCATGTTGATCCGGCACAACTTCCCGCGCGCCGCGCGAGAGGTGGCCGAACGGTCGCTGTCCGCCGTCAAGGAGTGGGCCGTCACCCACCCGCAGCGCGACGAGGCCAGGTTCTGCCTCGGCGCCGCGCACGACACCTGCGGCCAGGCCCGGTTCGCCGACGGCCGGTTGGGGGAGGCCGAGGCCGTGCTCACGGTCGCCGTGGACATCTACCACGAGCTCGCGGCCGAGCACCCGACCTTCATGGAAGCAGACCAGCGGCTCGCCAACTCGTTGCAGCACCTCGGCGAGGTCTATCGCGCGCTGGACCTGCCGGAGCACAAGGACAAGGAATACGAGATCTGGGCCGAGTGCTCTGCGATCCGTACCCGGCTCTTCCAGGCGAATACGAGCCCGGAAACGGCCATGGAGGCCGGCCTGGCCTTCCGGCGCCTCGCCGACCTGGCCAAGGGCAACGGCGATCGGGACAACGCGCTGAAACTGCTGAGCACCCGCCTCGCGATGACGGAGGCGATGGCGGACATGTATCCGTACGATGAGGAGCTCGCCGCGGAACTCGCCGGCGCGAGGGAGGACGTCGCCGCGCTCGACGCCCACACCACCGACGGTCCTGAGCGGCTGGGGCGTCCCGACGGGGAGTCCGGCGTGGCGACGGTTGTCGGGATCCTGAGGCAGGGGCCGTTCGCCTTCAATCAGTGGCGCGCCGACAACCCGGAGGAGGAACTCGACCTTTCCGGCGCCGATCTGCGCGGATTGGACCTCGACAAGATGGTCTTCGCCGGTGCCAACCTCGCCGGCGCGGATCTGTCGCGAGCCTCCGCACGCGGCGCCATCTTCTCCGGTGCCGACCTGACCGGCGCCAATCTGGCCGGCGCCGACCTCACCAGGGCGGGGTTCGGCTTCAGCGAGATGGTCAACGCGACCATCGCCTTCACTCGGCTGGGCAGTGCGATGATCCAGCCGGCGACCTTGACCGATGCGGTATTCACCGGTGCGGTCCTCGACCACACTTCGTTCCGTGAGTGTGACCTGGACGGCGTCGACCTGCGGGGATGCGACCTGAGCACGCTGGATCTCAAGCGCTCCGGCCTGGACGGCGCGATCACCGGCATGCCGTAGCACCGCCTGGTCACGGCGGGATCGCCGCGGTGGTCTCGCTGGTGCCGCGGCGGGACGGTGGCGGCCTTCACGCGTCGTCGAAGTCGGCTTCGAGCTGGTAGGCGACGTGCCCGCCGAGGTCCTGGTCGGGATGGTTGTAGCGCAGCGTGGTGGCGATGCCGGCGTGCCGGGCGGCGACCTGCACCTTGTCGGGTGCGATGCCCAGGGCGAAGGCGTGGGTGATGTAGGTGGAGCGCAGCATGTGCGGATACAGTTGCGCGGCGCGCTCGGCAGGGATGCCGGGCTCGCGCACGCCGTGGCGCAGCCGTCCGTTCAGCGCGTCGTCCTTGTAGGCCTGCAGATGGTCCTCGGTGACGGCCAGCAATCCGGCCGGGCGTTGCTGGGCGTCCAGCGTGTTCAGCCAGGCCAGGAACCCGGACAGGGCGGCCAGGTAGGTGCGGCGGGTCTCGGCGGTCTTCAGGCTCTGCAGCCAGGTCGCCGCCGTGTGCCACGCGACCGGGCCGAGAGCGTCGATACGGTCGACGTCGTGCCCGGCCACCTCGCCGCGATCGCCGCGGTGGCGGCGCGGCGGCAGCCCGGCGATCTCGCCTACGCTGCGCACCAGCGCTCCCGGCGGCGGCGCGACGTCCTGGTCGTGTACGCGCATGGCGGGCGCGGGCAGGCCGGGTTCCGCCGTGGCGTGGCAGGTGGGGCCGTGCGCGGCGTCGCCGGGCCGGAGGATCGCCGAGGGCCGCAGCGGTTCGGCGGGGTCGGGGCGGCCGCGGGCGGGGTGGTGTTCGCCGGCGGCGTCGTTCGGGGTCATGGCATGTTCACCGTGGGATGGTCCGTGGCGGACGTCGGCGGGCGGTCGCGCAGGTTCACGTCACTGCCGATGATCACGGCGTCCGAACTGCAGCAATGCCTCACGACCGCCGCCCTACCTGGAGCATCTGGTGATCCTATATTGACCTCTCCCGGCCATTCTAATAACAGAGCACGCGCTCCAAAATGATGTACCCTGTGGGTTGTCCATTCTGACCAGAGCCATTACCGGAAGCAATGAAGCCGCGGCAGGACAACAGCGATCTGGGACAGGAATTCCATGCGAAAAGGGTTAGTCAGCGCTCTCTTGGCGGGTGTGATGCTCGCTACCGTGACCACCACGGCCGCCTCGGCCAAACCGGACCCCCAGCCGGCCGCCCCCGCCCCGGTCAGCTGGGCGGCGTGCGGCGACCATGGCGGCGAGTGCGCCACGATCAAGGTGCCGGTCGACTACGCGAACCCCTCGGGCCCGACCCTTGACCTGGCGATCGGCCGGCTCAAGGCGCTCAATCCGGCCAAGCGGATCGGCGTGCTGATCGTGCACCCCGGCGGGCCCGACGCCTCCGGGATCAACCCGTTCATCCTCCGCAACGCCATCCCCGCCGAGAGCGCGCTGCGCCAGTACTTCGACCTGGTCAGCGTGGACCCGCGGGGCGTCGCCCGGAGCAACCCGATCCAGTGCGACCGGGACCTGGTGGAGCAGATGCCGGTCACCTACCCGGCCGACGAGAGCGAGTACGAGGCCTGGCTGGCCTACAACGCGAAGCTGTCGCAGAACTGCCGCGAGCGCACCGGCCCGGTGTTCGACCACGTGGACACCACGAGCGCCGCCCGTGACGTGGACGCCATCCGCGCCGCGCTGGGCGAGCGGCAGATCAGCTTCTTCGCCATCTCGTACGGCACCCAGGTCGGCCAGCAGTACGCGGAGCTGTTCCCGCGCAACCTGCGGGCCATGGCGATCGACTCGAACATGGACCACAGCATCACCTCCGCCTTCCGCTACCTGCAGACGACCACCGAGGACTTCGAGGGCTCGTTCAAGGCGTTCGTCACGTGGTGCGGCGAGACGCAGGCCTGCCCGCTCAACGGCGAGAACGTCACGGCGATCTGGGACGGGCTGCACCGCAAGGCGGCCGAGGGGACGCTGAAGGACCCCTCCACCGGTGAGCCGATCACGGCCGAGCAGCTGCGCATGTTCCTGTTCGACGGCATGTACGACCCGGCGGGCAACTGGTTCGAGGTCGCGACGACCCTGAAGGCCCTCGATGCCGGCAAGCCCGCCACGCTCCGCGCCTTCGCCACGCCGAAGGCGGAGACCGTCAGCTACGCCTACCCGGCCATCTGGTGCTCCGACTGGAAGTGGCAGATCAGCAGCTTCAGGGAGCTCGACCAGTACCGCAAGGCGCTCGAGGCGCTCTACCCGCACACCAAGCTCTCACCGTTCTGGTCGGACGTCGTCTACTGTCTGGGATGGCAGGGCAAGGTCACCAACCCTCAGCACCGGCTGGACATTTCGGGAGCCCCGCCGGTCCTGCTGCCCAAGGCCCGCCGCGACGTCGGCACCCCGGCGGCCTGGAACTACGCCGCGGCCGCGCAGATCCCCAACGTGAGGATCCTCGAGTACGACGGCGTGGGCCACGGCCAGTACCGCAACAGCACCTGCGCCCGCAACCACATCGAGACGTACCTGACGAGCCTGAAGCTGCCGCCGAACGGCACGCACTGCGCTCCCGAGTACCCCTCGCAACCGCCCACCTCCGTGCGCCGCCCCCAAGAGGAGCCACCGCTCTCGGTGACCGGCCGGCCCCTGCACTGAACTGGCCAACTTTGACGTCGAATCAGGAGTTTTGAATGTTTCGCAAATCCCTGTCGGTCGTGCTTGCGACGGCCTCCGTCATGGCTCTGCAGGCGCTCGCGTCAGCACCGGCGAACGCGAGTGCGTACGGCTGCACCGGCTCGCTGGTGCGCAGCTGGCCCCTGCCGCTGAAAGACGCGATAACCAAAAAGACCTACTACCGGAGTGACATCAAGCTCTACTACAACGCGAGAACCGGCTGGAACTGCGCCGTCCTCGCCAAGCGTCCCGGCCTCCCTCGGTACGGCGTGCGCACCCCGATGGACATCTACATGGAGAACGACCTCATGGCCGACGACTACGTGAAGAACGTGAAAGGCAAGAGGGACTCCGATGGCGGGAGCTTCAAGTACTACGCGGGTCCGGTGAAGGTCTACGGCAAGAACCTCTGCGTGACCATCAAGGCCCAACACGATGACGCCGAGGACAACGGCGGCAAGCCCACGTACAACGGCCGTCTCTGGCTCCTCAGGGTGGCTTGCCACTGAACCACCGATCCGGCGTGCTTCCTGTACGCGCCCGCAGGAAGCACACCGGCACAAGACGGCGCCTCGCGATGAGGCCCGCGGGCGCGGTCGGCGGCAGCCTGGCCGCGGGGACATCCGTGAGATCATTTCCTACGATCAGCCCGGCGGCGTCGAGGCGTGAGATCGAAAGGTTGCGGACATGCTGCGTACACATCTGGCCGTTCTGGCCGCGGCAATCGTCGGAGCTTCCCTGCTGTCCACGCTCAACCCGCGACCTGCCGTAGCCGCCTCCGCCCTGACCTGCTCGGCGGTCGTGCCGGTGTACGGCATCGATGGCGGGGGAAAACTGCGCTGGTACGGCCACCGCGCCGGCGCCTCCGGCGAGGATTCCTGGGTCGCTGACAGCGGCAAGGAGATCGGCTACGGCTGGAACACGCTGGCCAGGGTGTTCTCCGGCGGCAACGGCGTGATCTATGCGGTCGACGGCGACGGGGACCTGAAATGGTACCGTCACCTGGATCCGGCGACCGGTGAGCGCGGCTGGGCTCCCGGCGAGCGCACGGTCATCGGCCACGGCTGGGGCGACTTCGTCGACATCGTGTCGGCCGGTTCCGGGGTCATCTACGCACTCGACAAAGCAGGCGACCTGCACTGGTACCGCCATCTTTCGCCGACAACCGGCGAGGCCCAGTGGGCAGCGGGGAGCGGCAAGGTCATCCGTTCGGGCTGGACAGCGATCACCACCCTGATGACCGGGCGCGACGGCATCCTGTACGGCGTGAACACCAAGGGACACGTCCGCTGGTACGACCACACCGATCCGGTCGCAGGCGGCACCACCTTCGGCCCGGGCACGGGACTGGTGACCGGCGAGGGCTGGAAGGATTACCGCAGTCCGTCCGGCGCCGGAGCGGGAGTCGTCTACGCGCTCGACGCGTCCGGCCGGATGTGGTGGCAGCATCATGCCGACCCCCTCGCCGGGGCACCGGTCTGGCAGGACCGCCGCCCCTTGAAAGAAGGATTTACCTCCTTCACCACCCTGTTCGCCGACGCCACCGCCTGCTCGCCGGGGCAGTCCTTCACCGGTTACTCCCCCGGCGGATCCGGCCAGAGCCTCTACTACAGCCAAGGCCGGGTCGGCGCTGTCCTGACCGAAGGCGCCCGAACCGCCGTCACCTACGGCCAGCAGCGCAAGTTCGCCGAGGCAACGACCGAAGCGACCGTCTCGACCCGAGCCTGGGTCCGCCTGCTGCCCGGCCCGTGGTCACCCTCTGCGCCATGGGCGGCCTCATGGCCGGCGGCCAACATCGCCAGGACCGACGAGGATCTGCTGGACATCGCCACGCAGTACCTCGCGGATGCCCCCGCCAAGGTCCGTGACGGCCTGCGCTACGCGGGCGACGCCCACTACGGCCCCTTACTCCCGGACGGCACCCGGGAAGAGGGCTCGGACTTCAACGACTACCTCGGCCTCGCCTGGACCTACGACGACAGGATCGACCCCCCGGAAGCCCGCCAGTTGGAATCGCTGGACTGTTCCGGTTTCGTCAGAATGGTCCTTGGCTACCGCGGCGGATACCCCCTGGGCATCGGCGACACGCTGAGCAAGTCCGCACTCCCCCGCCGAGCCGTACAAATGGCCGATGAGAACGCCCCGGGGGTCACTGTGGTCGACGGTGGAACGGCCAAACCCACGTCCTACGCGGAGCTGCAGACGGGCGACCTGCTGTTCTGGGACGCCAGCACGGACGACGGCACAGCCCTCGACCATGTCGGCATTTATCTGGGGATCGACTCCACCGGCAAACACCGGTTCATCTCCAGCCGCAAAACGGTCGACGGGCCTACCCTGGGCGACGAAGGCGGCCCCTCGACCCTCGACAGCGCCACGCTCTACGACCACTCATGGCGCAAGGCCAAGCGCGCCTGACCGCTGCGGTCTGTTACGAAGTCGCAGCTCGGCCGAGGGCCGGCCGTACGTCGATGACCCGCATGCCCGCAGCCAGCGCCGCAGCCGCTCCCTCATCGGTGTCCTCAAAAGCCACGCAGTGCGCCGGGTCGACCTCCAGCCGCTCGGCGGCGAGCACGTACACATCCGGAGCGGGCTTGCCGTACCGGACATCGTCGCGGGTGACGACCGCGTCGAACAGCGGACGCAGGCCCGTGGCCCGCAGCCCCTCCTCCACTCCGCGCCGCGAGCCGCCCGACGCCACCGCCAACGGCACCCGCCCGTGGTGCGCCCGGGCCACAGCCGCCACCGGCTCGTGCGGCTCCACCACGCCGACGAGCCGGCTGTAGGCGTCGAGCGCGGCAGCGCGCACGGCGGCGTGGTCGAACTCCCGTCCGGTCTCCGCCGTCAGCTCGGTCATCAGGGCATCAGCGGGCAGTCCGGTGCGGGCGCGATACCACCCGGAGTCGAGCTCGATGCCCCACTTCCCCAGCGCCGTTCTCCAGGCGCTCTCGTTGGCGGCGGCCGTGTCGAGGAGGGTGCCGTCACAGTCGAAGATCAGAGCGGCGTACGGTGGATCCGGGTTGAGCATGGGCACACCTGCGAGTCGGGGGACACAATGGCTGCTCCAGCTTAGAGGGGCCAACGTGATGAGATGAGGCGCCGCTCGGTGTCAGAGCGTCATGAAGCGCTCGCTCTCCGGTCGCTGGGGGTCTGGAAGCCGGTGAGGCCGGGCGTGTCGTCCGTGGTCAAGACGATCTGGTTGAGCACCAGCCCGGCCTCGCGAGGCGCCAGCGAGATCGTGTGCTCACCCGGCCCGAGCGCCAACGCGGCCGCGGCGACGCTCGTGCTGCCGTACCAGGTCTCGAACCCGGTCTCCGGCCCGGACTTGTTCGACTGGTATCTCCACCGCCCATCGATAAGCACGTGGTAGGAGTCGGCGTCGGCGTTCGGGTTGCTCGTGTTGACGAACAGGTAGTACGTGCCACCGGTCCGGATGTCGACGGTGAAGTCGAGCCGCGGTGGTGCTCCCGCCGCGGAGCTCCCGTTGACCTTCTGCGTCGGGCCCGCCCCGAACAACGCCTCGGCCTGGGCCGCCGTGGTCGCCAGCCACTGCGCCTTCGCGCCGGCGTCGGCCGGCGGGACGGCCTGGAGACCGTTGCGGGCCAGTGCCCAGCCGTGCGTCCCGTTGTTGCTGTCGACCGCGTTGGCGAAAGCACTCTTCTCCAACGCGTCGGCCGCGTCGAAGACGACCGAACCGTCCCGCTCCAGATAGGCGCCGACCGGCGCCCCCGCAGCCCTGCCCACCGTGACAGGCACCACCCACGCCTCACCACGACCGGCGGTGACGGAGACCTCGGCCGTCCCGACCCGGTGTCCGGTGACCCGCACCTGACCGTTCTGCACCGCGACCGACACGGCGGTCTCGTTGTCGGAGGCCGCGGACACCACATCCCGCACGCCCTCGACCGTGCTCGTCTCGCCTGCCGACGTCCGGATCGCGGGCAGCCGGCGCAGCTCCGGCATCGTGTCAGGACGAGGCGCCACGATGGCCCTCTGGGGTGCGGCGATGTTGTTCGGGCTCTCGGGCGGGCCGACGAGGCCGTCACCGACCGAGCCGGCGCGGGTCTCGATGATGATCCGGTCGAAGAGGATCGCCGCGTCCGAGCGGTAGACCACGAGGTCGTGCCACCCCGGCGTGGTCACCTCGACGGTGAAGTTCAGGGGTTCGATTCCATGCATGACGTTGAATCCCCAGGTGCTGGTGCTCGTACCGGCGACGGAGTTGCCGCGCAGCAGGCTGGGGGCCTGGTCGTCGAGTCCGATCGCCGTGCGCGCGGTTCGCGGCGTGCCGCCGTCCTCTGTGCCTTCGTTCAGCGTCGGAATCCGGTAGAAGGTCCCGGTGAACCTCCCGGTGGAGGTGAAGTAGACCCGGTATCTCAGGCGGGCGGTCGTCTCGAAGCCGGAGTCGACCCGGGCCGCGATCTCCGGGAAGCTGCCCATGGACGCCCCGCGCTGCCCCACGCCCTCAAGGGGGGCCCACCGGCTCCCGTCGGCGCCGCGCACGTTCTCGGAGAAGTGCTCGGCCTCGATGGCCACGTATCCGTTGGCCTCCAGGTGCGCCGGCTCGGCGACCCGGCGCAGATCCACGGCTGCCCGCTCCGCGTCGACCGTGAACGTCGCGACCGGGTCGCCGGTCTTGGCGCCGTCGACGGCGTTGAAGACTTTGATCGTCCCCGTCGTGGCCGGGTGGTTCCTGGCGACCGTCACCGTGACGCGTTGCTCTGTCGCGGTCGTGCCCGAGCGCCGGGAAAGGGCGATCCACGGAGCGTCCGCCTCGGCGACCCACTCCTGCGGGTCGGCTACGTCGTCCCGGGAGAACACGTCGAAGAACCGCTTGTCGTCGGGCGCGGCCGAGTTGAACCTGAGCGTGCCCCGGCCAGGCTCCCTGCTCCCCTCGGCGGCGGCGCCCACCGCATCGGTCGGTGTGGCCACCCGGGCATACCGGTCGTTGGTGAGCATGACGGCGCCCTCGTTCGGGAAGCCTTCGGGATGGCTGTGGCCGATGGCGTGGTCCCACTTGCCGCCGCTGATCGTGTTCCAGTAGTCCTCGTCGGTGAAGATGCGCTCACGGGCCTGCTTCGAGAGCAGTTCGTAGCTTCCCGCGCTGGCGTAGCGGCCTTGGGCGGCAGCGAGCTGGTTCTTCCAGTAGTAGCCGATCTGCTCTGCCATGTTGTGATAGGACCGGATCCGGTGGAGCACCTGTTGATAGAACGCGGAGCGATAGCGCGGGTCGAGCTTCGCGGAAGCATCCTCGAGAATCGCCACCAGCTTGCCGGACTCGTTGATGTAGCGCTGGAGCTCGTCCCCGTCCGAGGTGGCGCTGAACGGGAAGACCTGACCGTTGTGGATCCTTCCCGAGCTCGCGTTGGACGAGTTGATCTCCCCCCAGAACTCGGCGCGCTTGGTGTTCTCGAGCGCATCGAACCTTTCCAGCGCGTCGGCGACCACGGCGGCGTTGGCGCCCCTCAGCCGGAAGTCCCGCTGCACGTGCTCGGTGAGGAACCTGCTTGCGATGTTCGTGTCGTCATAGCCCTTGACGTCCCACGCGAGCTTGGCGAACAGGTCGAGCTTGATCTCGCCGGGCTTGATGTCCCCGACGTTGAGGATCCAGTAGCGCCCCGCACCGGAACTCCACGCCCGACGCAACTGCTGCACCATCAAGGACATCGGCGTCGAGTTCAGCCACAGGTAGCTCTTCGGCTCGCCCCAGTAGGAGATGTGGTAGTAGACGCCGTTCCCGCCGGAACGGGCGGCTTCGGTACGGGTGGGCACCTGGCGCAGATAGCCCTGGTTGTCCTCGGCCCACATCAGGGTCACGTCGCCGGGGATGTGGTCCTTCAGCCCGGCGTTGTAGAGATCGTTCATCTCCTTGTAGGGGATGAACACCTGCGGCACGGCGTCGACGCTGCCGTAGACCGCGGCGATCAGCTTGCGCTGCTCGCGGATGACGTCGGCCAGCATCTCGATCTTGTCCTTGAACCCGTACGGGTTGCCGGGCGTGAACACCGGATCGCTGTCGTGCACACCGCGGATGCCCAGGGCGAGGATGTTCTCGAAGGCGGCGTTGGCGACCACCCGCTGGCGCCAGTACTCCAGGATCGCGGGCTTGTTGATCGAATAGTCGAAGGCCGCCACGGCGTCCGGGCCCTTGATGTCGAGCGCGTCCTTGTTGCGGGCGTACCACTGCCGCCACTCGCCCTCGTTGTTGCGCAGCATCAGCTCCGCGTGGGAGGAGGATGCGACCACGCCGAACGCTGCCGCCTCGCGGGCGTTGACCGGGGTCCCCTGGTCGTACGTCCCGGTGTCGGTGACCGCGTTGAACGCCCTCGAAGCCAGATGCATCGCCGGCCAGAGCGTGTTCAGCCCGAGCCGCAGCATCAGCTCATAGACGTGCCGGTAGTAGTTGACGTCAGGCGTGCCGTTGGCGGTGGGGAACTTCTTCTTCGCCCACGCGACGGTGCGTTCTTCGTCGTTGACGAAGATTCCGCGGTACTTGACGTCCGGCCCGTCGTCGGCCCGGGCCTTGCCTGAGACCTTGATGTCATCGCGCTTTTTGACCGGTACGTCGCTGTACCAGTACCACGGCGAGACGCCGATCTCCTCGGAGATCGAGTAGATCCCGTAGATCGTCCCGCGGGCATCGCTGCCCGCGATCACCAGTGCGTTGTCGACCCCGGGGACCGGGTTCTTGATGGTCTTGGTCGCGTACGCCTCCCACCTGCCCTTGATCCCCGCGGCCTCCTCGAACTTGCCGGCTCCGACGATCCCGTCGATCAGCCGGCTCTGACCGATCTGGCCGACGATGATCGCGGTCTTCTGACCCGCGGCCCCGGTCAGCAGAGCCGGGAGCTTGCTCCGGTCGGCCTTCGCCAGCCGCGCCTCCTTGGCCGGCTCATCGTCGGCGAACAGGCTCTGCACCTCACCGGGATCGATCGCCCCGGTCACCATCGCGACGTCCTGGCGCAGGTCCTGAACCGCGCGGCGCACCTGCTTGTAGTCCCGATCGGCGTGATCGCCGCCATAGGACGGGTCGATCAGGATCGGAGCGGTCGTACGGCCGTTGAAGATGGTGAAGTCGGTCGATGCCGCCTGCGCCGGTGTCACCCCGACCGACGTCAGCGACGCGGCCAGCAGAGCGCCGGCCGTCACAGCCGCGTACCACCGCCTGGCCCGACCCGAGATATCGCGCTCGTCGTGCTGCACACCTCGACCTCTTTGCCCGGGCTGCGACACTCCGCGCTCCTCTCGTCCGAGACGTCATCGAGTGGCCGGCATGATCGCAACGTAGGTACCTTGCGACAAGTTCTGCAAGGTGTTGCCAAAATTTCCACTCTCGTGGCTAGATGCGTTCGTGGAGCCCACCATCTTCGACGTCGCGCAAGCTGCGGGCGTGGCCGCGTCGACGGTCTCCCGGGCGTTCAACAAGCCCGGCCGGGTCAACGAAGCGACGCGACAGCGGATAGTCGCCGCCGCCGCGCAGCTCGGCTACCAGCACAGACCGCAGAACCGCACTCTTCCGGGACTACGCCACCGCACCATCGCCATGGTGCTCTCCGACATCACCAATCCCCACTTCTTCGAGCTGATCCGGGGCGCGGAGCAGCGCGCGAAGGCGTCCGACGTCACTCTGGTGATCGTCAACGCCGAGGAGTCCCGGCGCATCGAGGAGAACCAGATCCGCGACCTGTCCGCCGGCGTGGACGGGTTCGTGCTGGCCTCCAGCCGACTCGACGACGAGGTCCTGCGCGACCTCGCCAAACTGCACCGGATCGTCCTGTTCAACCGGGAGCTGCCCGGGTTGACCAGCGTGACGTTCGACACCGGCGCCGGCTGCCGGCAGATCCTGGAACACCTGGCCTCGCTCGGGCACCAGACCCTCACCTACTGCGCCGGGCCACCCAGCTCCTGGATAGGCGCGGCGCGCTGGGCGGCACTGAGCGCCGGGGCCGAAACGCACGGTCTGACGGCACACCGGATCGGTCCGTACGCCCCCAACGTCGCCGGCGGCGGGGCCGCCGCCGACGGAGCACTGCGCACCGGCGCGACGGCGGTCGTGGCCCACAACGACCTCCTGGCGATCGGCATCATCCGACGCCTCGCCCAGCGCGGTGTTCGAGTCCCTGCCGACATCAGCGTGATCGGGTTCGACGACATCTTCGCCGCCGACTTCGTCCACCCCTCGTTGACCACCCTGGCCGGGCCCGGCTCGCACGCCGGTCGGCTCGCGGTGGAGCCTTTGATCGAGCAGTTCGCCGCACGATCACAACGCGAGGGCGAGGCGATCCGCCTGCCTACCGAACTGGTGCTTCGCGAGTCATCCGGCCCAGCGAAACACCGCACCTGAGCGTCGGAGGCTTGTTGTCAGGCGAACCCCATGTGGCCTTTTGCTGCCTGGCCGGCCATGGACACCGACGTCGCTGACGTGGAGGCCGACGAGGGCGCGGTTCACGGCCCATCCGCGGGCTCGGCGCAGGGTCGCGGCGTCCGGGGTCGGTTGGTAAGTGCCGTAGAAGCGGTTGGCGGTGCCGTCCGCGGTGAGGACGTTGGCCGGATGCAGGTCGCCGTGGAGCCATGGCGCCGAGCCTGCCCAGTCGGGAGCGGCGGCGGCGTCTTCCAGACCGCGCGGACGGCGTCCGGGTCTGGGATGAGCCCCATCTCAGTGGCCTCGGCGAGCTGCTGGGCGACCCACTCGGAGGAGCCGGCCATCGGCCCTCCGCGCCCCCGCCGACGGTGTCCACCCCTTCCGGGGCGGGTTAGTGAAGAGCGGTCAGGAAGGCGGCCAGGGCGTCGCCCGTCTCCGCACCGCGTGTGACGGGGGCGCGGTCGGCGGGCTCGCCCGGCACCCAGGTGTGCTCCTTGCGCAGCTGATCGTCCGCGTCCTGTGTCGCCCAGGGCAACCTGACGGCGAGGTCGTCGCCGAGCCGCCACAGCTGGTTGTCCCAGCCACGCGCGCCGAGCCTCACCGGGTAATCGGCAAGGTCAGGGTGCTGTCACGCAGCAGCTCCCCGGTGACCTCGATCTCGGTATGCGTCATGCGGACCAGCGGTAGCCGAGTGGCAGCCGACCCAATTCCGCCCGCTGGACGATCATAAGGACGCGGGCGTCTGGACTTTGTTCACACGGTGTCAGACCAGGAGACCCCAGGGTTGCGGGCGTTTCCCAGGCTGTCAGATGCCGGTTTTTTCCTCCTGCGCGAACCGGTTGATCAGGTCGGCGAGAGCTTACCGGTCCTGCTCGGGTAGGTGCCGTAGGAGGGCGATCATCGGCTCGAGCACCTCCGACGCGTGGCTGCGGGACATGCGGGTCGCCCTCGCCTACGACGACGTGGACCCAGTGAGCGAACCCCCGCCGTACAGGGTGTGCATTGTGTACCCGTATGGCGCCCAGCGACAGGGACCTGGCCGCCCCGGACGCGGCCGCACCCGAGACGGCAATCAGACAGCCGCCGGCGTAGCGAGCTGGGCATCCGTGAGGCGCGCGAGCAGCTCGCCGACGCGGCCGCTACCTGGCTGAGATCACCTACCTGACCAAGCACCGCACCCGCATCGCCGCGGTGATGCCCGCCGACGTGGCCCACTCCCGAAGCCGCGCTGGCTACCGTCCTGTCCGCGCCTACCTCGCGACGTCCAGACCTGCCCCGCGAACGCCTGTACAAGGCCTTCGTGGGCCATTGCCTTTTCCAGCGACCAGGGAAAGGCAGGCTGTGATATGATCATTTTGTCATGAATAGTCATGACACATCCCAGCCTTGCGTGGTGCTCTCCGGCGACGCCGACAGCCCCGCCGCCCGCTTCGTCACTGCGATGAACTCTGGCGATCCCCAGGCTCTCGACCACGTCTACGAGGACGACGCCGTCCTCGTCCCGGTCCCCGGCCACCCCGTCACCGGCCCCGCCCGGCTCGCCGCCAACCGGCACCTGCAGAGCTTCGGGCTCCCGATCGAGGCCCGCCCGAAGCACGTGTACGTGTCCGGCGACATCGCCCTGCTCATCGTCGACTGGTCGATGCGCGGCACCGCGCGGGACGGCACCGAGATCGACATGAGCGGCACCGCCACCGACGTCGTCCGCCGCGGCCCGGACGGGCAATGGCGCTACGTCATCGACAACCCCCACGGCACCGCCTGACCAGGGTCAAAGCCGCGACAGCTCAGCCGCGCGCCCCTGTTCCGGCGAGGGCTCCGGAGGGGTCCGCCTGAACACCGCGGCGACGGCCCGCGCCCCGAGCAGCACCAGGGCGAGCCCCAACGCCAGCGCCGCCCCCGCGAT